>JBBSOP010000433.1:0-4683 GCA_038259655.1 Chroococcales cyanobacterium | reverse complement strand
CTCCCTGCTCCCTGCCCCCTGCTCCCCTGCCTATTTCTCTTTGTCTCCCTGCCCCCTGCTCCCTGCTCCCTATTCCCTGCTCCCTGCTCCCTGCTTCTCCTACTGCTGTGGCAATTTTGGGTGCGTAGTTGAGTACTTGGCCACTATTCCCGAAATCTCAGGGTTGTAAAGTCTGAGATAATTCCAATAGTTACCAAATACTTGCCGTACGTAATTTTGGGTTTCTCCAAAAGGGATTACTTCTACAAACTCATCTGGATCTTTTGTAGGTATAGTTTGCAGCCATTTGGCGACATTACCTGGCCCGGCATTGTAACTAGCGATCGCTAACATAGAGTTATTGTTATATTGCTGGTGAGTATGATCCAAATACCAAGTACCCAACATAATATTATCGCTAGGATTTTCTAGGTTAAGGGTTTTGCTATCTGCCTTGATTTGCGGAGCTATCCATTGAGCTGTACTTGGTAAAACCTGCATTAAGCCAGTAGCATTAGCTACAGATTTGATCTTAGGCTCAAACCGCGACTCTTGACGAATCAAGGCTGTCACTAACAAAGGATTAAGTTGACGTTGCGTAGACCACTTTTGAATCTGCTGAAGATAAGGTAAGGGATAACGGGCTTGCCAGTAGGTGATTTGTTTGCTTAAAGCTGCATATTGAGCTTTTCCTTCTGGTGTTTCTTGGTCTTCGACTTTAGAAATAATGTCAATTCCTGAGAGATTTTCTCCTTTAGCTAGCCGGATTAAACCTTCAGTAAATTGCTGTGCTACCGTTGGCTGATCTGGATTTTGAAATTCTGTTTCCCATTGCAACCAAGCATCACGGTCTTGTCCTAACAGATATAATTCTTTAAAGGTTTCTGAACCTGCGGTAGGTACTGGACGCTGACGTGGGATTATTTCTGGTGTCATCATACGCACAGTATTAAAATTGCCGACATTTAACCCTAAGGTTGTTGCCGATCGCCATGCGTAGTAAGAATAAGGAAACTGGCTGATTACATACTCATAAGCCGCTTTTGCATCCTGCTGTTTTCCTAAAGCAGTTGCCCATTTACCTACCCAAAAACCTGCTCTGGGAGCCAAAATACTAGTGGGGTTATTGGTAGTAATTGGCCCTGCCCATTCCCAAGCTGCTTCATAATCTTGGGCTTTAGCTTTTTCTTGGGCAATTTTCCAGCGATACTCTGCTGCTTCGTTAGAATTTTTGTACTTAGTGATTAGTAATTCCCAAGCTTTTTGAGCCGACTTTTGATCATTAAGACTTTGCAGAATTTGAGCTTGTGCTACTAATGCCTGACTAGCTTGTTCGGGAAATTTGGTAAGTACTTGATTCAGATAAGGGATGGCATCTTTACGGTTTTTGGCCATTTCTGCCAGACGTAACAAAGCAGTTCCAGTTTCGTTAGCATCGGGAAATTTCTGCACTAGTAAATTGTAAGTGGCGATCGCTTGCTCTCGATCTTTACCTCCTACTTGCAAACCCCGTGCAACACGATAGAGGTTGCGGGGTGTTTGCGGTGCTTTGGTGTAAGCCGTCGCAGCTTTGGTAAATTGATTATTTGCCCAATAGGCTGTACCAATGATTTCCCAGTCTTGGGGTTTGAGATTTGGCTGCTTAACTAGCTGATCTAATACACCAACTATTCCTGGTTGGCTGTAGGCATATTTTGCCAAAATTAACTGTAATCGCGGCTGATTAGGATTTTCTTCTAATCGCTTGCGGATTATTTCCCAGGTGAGGGGATGGGAAGGAAATTGAGCGATCGCCATTTCCTGTTGTTGTGGTTGGGCGATCAAATACATCGCTTTGACAGCAGCGGGTTCTTTAGCATATTGTTTCAGCACCTTTTGCCGCAAATCCGAAGCTTTACCTCCCTCGCCTAGCATGTCTTCTGCTTGAGCCTGTTTCAGCAAAATATAAGGCGCTAAGACAGGATAATCTTTTTCGAGTCCTTGCAGTAAAACTAACGCTTTTTTGCCTTGGGTTCTTTCAATGTAATCACTGGCTAACAGATAACGCGCCCTAGCTCGATCTATAGATCGAGAATTTTGGACTATCTGTGCTAGTTTTTCTGCCCGTTCCACTGGTGATTGCGATATCAACGGAAAGACGGCTGATTTAGCTTTGGCTGTCTCTGAGAGTTGCTCAGGTTGATTTTTACCAAGCCATTGTTCTAGGGATTTTCCGATTTCCGGCGCAGACACCATTGCTCCTGCTGAAAAGGCAAACAGCGCCGCACCAGCAATCAAAGGAATTGGTTTGTTTTGTAATTTCTTCAGCATGAATACCCGCTGAAAAGTTGCAATGAATTTCTTGAAACTCTAGCATTCCTGGACATAAGTGTAATCAGTTTTTGAGTGGAAATTTTTATTTTCTGAGGAATAATGCCAGTACTTAATTTTTAGTTCTTTGGATTAATGTATTTTTGAGGCTTTGCGTCTTTAAAATAAAGGGCAAAGTGACCACTGTGAACATAACATACAGAAAATTCCAGATGCCAATTTTACCGCATTCCCAGAATTAAAGAAGGTTATCGTCATTGATTTGAATTTAATTCCTGACTGTGATTGGTCTTTGAAATGAAGAAGTACCCATTTTTGCATAACTGTCTGTAGAAACTGGTAGCGCTTCAATCACTTTATTAGCATTATTCGCATCTCAGTGATTGCAACAAGTCTTTGTTAGGGACGCGTTATAGCGCATCTCTACATTCTTTTTCAAGTTGGTATATAATAGCCCACTTTTTTTGTCCTCTCAGTAGCCAAAACGTAAAGTGTGCAGCAGCAGTGTTTTTGCTGTATCCTAATTTTTGTTTACAAAACGAGATAATAGATATTTAAGAAACTTAATTACTTAACTTACTTATGTATCATTCTTAGTCATGGGAGATTACTACAGAGATGGCACTTGAGTATGGGCTTGATAGGAAAACTCTAGATGGACGCTATAAAATCCTTAAAAAACTAGCTGAAGGTAACTTTGGTGAAACTTTCTTGGCAAGAGATGAAAAACGCCCTAGTAAACCTATATGTGTAGTTAAGCGACTCAAGCCAAAGTATACCCATCCCAAGATTCTAGAACTGTTTGAGCAAGAAGCAGTAATGCTGGAGAAATTGGGCGAACATCCGCAAATTCCCCGGTTGTTGGCTCATTTTACTGTCGAGAATGAACTGTATATTATCCAAGATTACGTCCAAGGACATACCCTCAGAAAAGAAATTGTCCGGGGAAAGCCTTTAACAGAAAGCGTTGTCACAAAGCTGTTACAGGAAATTTTAGAAGTACTTGTGTTTGTGCATCGACACAACGTAATTCACCGAGATATTAAGCCAGAAAATGTGATGCGGTGCAAACAGAGTGGCAAGCTTTTTTTGATTGACTTTGGCTCGGTGAAAGAACTGGGTAACTTCTTGATGAATATTCAGAAGATGATGAACTCTACTGTGTTCATTGGGACTCCAGGCTATATACCTAAAGAGCAAGCCAGAGGAAAGCCGCGTTTGTGCAGTGATATTTATGCTTTAGGCATGATGGGCATTGAGGCTTTGACAGGTATTCCTCCCTATTTTTTACAAGAAGATTCCTTGATTGGGCTACCCTTATGGCGCGATCGCGTGCAGGTGAGCGATCGCCTTGCCGATATTTTAGATACAATGGTATGTGATAATCATCGTGGGCGCTATAGGTCGGCAGTTGAAGCATTACAAGCACTCACTTCAACTTTAGTTTTACCGCCATCACTGCCGTTATTAGTTTCATCTTTAGCGTCAAACCCCAAGGAAGAATCTGATCTCAATTTGTCTGAGTTAAATCAAATTGAATCGGAGACGGTAATTTTAAACCTAGAGCAATTTGAGTTTGAGACAGCTATTTTAGAGCGATCGTTTACCTCTACATCTGCCTACAAAATCAATCGTAATAGCCAATTAGCTCAAGGCTTTATTGAAGACTTAGGCAATGATATCACTTTAGCAATGGTATCTATTCCTGGTGGACAGTTCCTGATGGGTTCTCCAGAAGATGAGCCAAAACAATTTGATGCTGAAATTCCCCAGCATCTGGTAACAGTTAAACCTTTTTTCATCGGCAAATTTCTAGTTACTCAAGCACAATGGAAAGCTGTTGCAGAACTTCCCTTAATTAACCGCAATCTTGATCCTGAACCAGCTAATTTTAAAGGTATAAACCGTCCAGTAGAACAAGTTTCTTGGGACGATGCAATAGAGTTTTGTGCTAGGTTACGTCAGAAAACAGCACGAAACTACCGACTTCCTAGCGAAGCCGAGTGGGAATATGCTTGTCGCGCTAGAACTATTACCCCTTTTCATTTTGGGGAAACTCTCACTCCTAGCTTGGCAAGTTATAGCAACACCTCTATTTATAGTACTGGCGTTCCAGGAAAAAATTATTGTCAAACTATCCCAGTGGGCAGTTTTCCAGCAAATGCTTTTGGATTATATGATATGCACGGGCTAGTTTGGGAATGGTGCGCCGATCATTGGCACGACAATTATGAAGGCGCACCCTTTGATAGTAGTGTGTGGTTGTCTGAAGATGACAGTCAGTCTCGTTTAATTCGAGGCGGTTCTTGGAAAAGTTCTGCAAAGCTGTGTAGGTCTGCATATCGCAGTTGGAACCCTCAAGATGGTCGAGGTAATATCCTCGGTTTTCGGGTT
>JBBSOP010000432.1:0-4684 GCA_038259655.1 Chroococcales cyanobacterium | reverse complement strand
CTTTTTCCTTTTGGTATTCACAGACTTTTCTCCGGAATCTACATCTCTACACACTTATGATTTTGGAGACAATTTATGTCAGTTTACGTAGGCAATCTTTCTTACGAAGTTACAGAAGAGAGCCTGAATGCAGTATTTGCAGAATATGGTTCTGTAAAGCGTGTTCAGCTACCTACCGACCGTGAAACAGGTCGCGTACGCGGCTTTGGTTTTGTAGAAATGGGTACAGATGCAGAAGAGACAGCTGCAATTGAAGCTCTTGATGGTGCTGAATGGATGGGACGTGACCTTAAAGTTAATAAGGCTAAGCCTAAAGAAGATAGAGGTTCATTTGGTGGTGGTAGCCGTGGTGGAAACAACAGCTTCCGTAACCGCTACTAAGGCGTAAAAATTTAGTCCAATAAATTAATTGGATTGAGTAAAAGCTCAAGCATTTCTGCTTGAGCTTTTTTGCTGTATACATTTGTAGAGAAGGTTCAAGCCGATTGCCTGTTGTGTATCTGAGTAAAGGCACTAGTTTTTACTAAGAAAAGTTACAGCATTTTAAGTTTTATCCTCATTTTATAGATATTTATACTGTGACTGATATTGTTAAAGAATACTCACAATTTAAAGAATTTTACTGAAATGAATAATACCAAACTCCCCAATGCATTAGGCGAATCTATAACTATGGGTGCTTTGATCATTTTTACCAGCGCTAGTATCATCACAATCATGAGTTTGTTTTAAGGTAAGCATAATCAAGTTTTAATAAAATAATTTTTTATAACCCCACCTAAAAAATGAGTGGGGTTTTTACGTTTTGTAATAGAAAACCATTGTTAGGTTTCAAGTTGCTAACTCTTGGGAATCTGCAACTGTTGCCGACATTGCAACCAAGCTGCTGTTGCTTGTATGTCCGAACTGGCAGCTTTTTTGAGCAAGACTACACCATCTTGAAAACCGATGATTCCATATTCTTGATTACTCTTGAGGTGATCAACAAGTTTTGTTAAATCTCCTAACTGTCGGCGATCATCTTTAAATGCCGTTTGATATTGTTGTAATTGCCAAAGGTCGGCGATCGCATAATCTACTTTAATTACTTCTTGAGCATCATTGCGTAATTCTAAAGCCGGTAAGCGCAGAATTTCTCTACGGCCCGAAAGATGAGGTACAAGGTAAGTAGTGGCAGAGACGCTAGCATCTGGGGGAATTTGTGCTAATAAAAGACGCATTTTAGCTACATGCTGCCATTGTTGAGGAAGTGACATGTATACCCACGGTTTCACAGAATCGGGAATCAGAAAATAAAAAGTCCGATTAGGGTTAGATGTAAAGCTAAAAAACAGCGATAGACAAATACAACCAATCCAAAAGCGACGAAAAGAAGGTTTAAATTTGTGCTGATGCTGTGACCACCAAAGAATTGCTCCGTAACATAAGCCTGGTACAACAGTTAAAGCGTAGCGGACTGTAATTGCCAGTACCAACGCTCCCTTACCCAGAAGTAATTGTAAAAGCGGAAAACCGGCAATCATCCAAGCAGCAGGAGAAACAGCAGGTACAAAAGCTAAAGGCAACAATTGAGCGATTAAATATTTAATTGTTCTGTCTACAGGCGTTACCAGTTCTACTAACAACCGCAACGGATTGCTAATCATACCCCAAATAATATCTAGGGTAGAAGCTTGATTTCCATCAGCATACTGACCAAACCGTTCTACCATAAAGCGTTGGGAAATATCTTGAGAAAATAACGGCATGATTAGGTTGGTGAGAACTAACATATAACCAAAACTGAGAACGCAGACACCAATTCCAGCACGGGGAAAGCGTTTACTCAAAATCATATAAATTCCCACGCCAAATAAACTCACACCAGCATCTTCCCGAACAGCCAAAATCAAAACTGTCATCAGCCAAAATAACCACCACCAGCGTTTTTCCATTGCCAGGAGGAGGGTAAAAATAAAGAGGGGAATTTGGCTAATGTCGTGGAAATTACTTAAGGTCGGGCCAATAACCGCATTAGCAGCATAAAAACTAGCGGTAATCATCACCGCCAATGATGGTTGTACATATTGCCGTGCCAATATGTACAAAACTACACCCGCGGCAGTGACCAATGTGACTTGTAAGAATGTTAAAGTCGCGGGAGAAGGAAATAAAGCGTAGATTGGCCACCACAGCAATAAAGCTGGGGTAAAGTGTTGACCAAGGCGATGATAAAAAACTGTGGGAACTTCTCCAGCGTGGACAACGTTAGTAGAAAGACTAGAAGAAAGGGAACTTTGAAAAAAGCGACCGTGGAGATTATTCCAAAAAACTTGATTAAAAATCCCTTGGTCGAAGGAAGCGTAAAAACTATAGTAACGGTGCAGGGTAAAGAACAAACATAAGATAAAAAAGACTCCTGCTAATTGCAGGATAGTAATGCTGGGATTCCCTTGCTCAAGCTTCCACTTTGACATTAGTTGAATCTCTCGTTTCAATTTTCTTTTGCTGAAAACTGTTTTTGTATATTTTTATATTCTTTCTTGATTTCATCAGCCAGCAATTGGGGATTTAAAATTTGAACATTTGCTCCATATTTCAAGATACGTTGTCGAAACCAAAACCAATAATCTATCGTTGCTTCGATATCGCGGAATTTGCCTTCTGGGTCACTGTAAATAACTACCTCATCTTTACGTCGAGGCTTATAGTTAGATAATTGCCCAGTTGTGCGATAGTTTACTTTCAATGTAGGAAAGTTACAGGATACCCAATGAGTATCTGATGCAGCACCAACATTGGCGATTTTATCGAGGCGAAAGATGTGATTTTGGTCGATGTTGTGCCAATGTTCAAACCGCCAAGAACGCCAATCAGGGATAAAAGCAATTGACTACTCCCCGGCATGAATGACCGGGGATTCTAATTAGGATGCGACGAGGGAGGCTTTAGCCGTCCATCTTCGCGTCTTTTTAGCTGTCACCCAGAAATTAATCCGAGTGGGACGAGTCAAAGCGCCCCTAGACACTCCACTAAGGTCTAAACCCAGTGTCATGCTTACTTTACGCAAGATGTTGGCAGCGCCATTACAATCTGCGTTGATGTACCAATTTTGGGCGGTACGGTACAATCCGCGTTTTGTACGTTTTCCGGTAGCTTGCCACCCTTTGGGTTTTTCACCAAACCTAGGTAGCGCATCTCCATCAACAAACGAAGCCTTAGAGGTGTAGCTTTCTTCGGTTTCAACCAATTGAATCCCGTACTGTTTGCACAACTGCTCTATTCGTGTTTTGAGACGTGCGGTAGGCACTTGAACAAATTTTTGATTGGTCTTTTTGCCCATGTTTGCAGAGTCTTTTTGTCCTTTATTCCAACCAAAAACAACTACTCCAATCCGGTTCTCTAAGCAATGGTTGATCACCTTTGTTGCTGCTTTGTTCACCGCGTCGCGCATTTGTCGATTGCGCTTCTCAGTGATTGCGGCTAATTTATGGTTCCAGAACCCTTGAGGCTTGCCCTCTTTCAGTGTTGCAATCTGCTTGTTGTACCATCGGTTCACACTTTTAAGGTGCAAGCCGTCAACGATTAACGACGTGCCAATGTTACTCACGCAGGTTAGCCAGTTGTTTAAACCCGGATCAATTCCAAGTGCTTTTGATGAATCTAAAACCGTATTAGTTATATCAATTTTGTAGACAAATTCAGCATAAAAGCATCTATTACGAGGGAGAATCCTGATTTCTCGGATATTTGAATACTCTAGGTTTGACGGCATTGCGATCTGAAAGTTTTTCAAGCTGAACCAAGCCTGAACCCTCTGCCCCAGTGGGATTACAATCTGACCATCAATCAGCTTCTTGCCTAAAGCTTGTTTCGGATAAGCAATTAAGTGCAACCCGTCTTTTGTTCGGTAGTTCGGAAATTTCGGACAGTTAATTAAGCCGCCTTCGTTAAACAGCCTAACTAACCTCTTGTAAGACTTAAGCGACTCTCCAACAGCGCCGCAAACTTGCTGTGCAGCCTGAGCGCATAACGCGCCGTAGTGTGGATTCCGTTTTAATTCGGTATTTAAGTCAAACGGGCTAACGAGTTTATGCGTTTTGAAATATATCTGACGTGCGTAGTAGATGGCGCAATTGTGCAGTTTGTTCGACTCTGCACAAACGAACTCAAGTACCGCTTTTAAGTCTTTATTGGGACTGATTAATACTTGCTGGCATCCAAACATTTCGGCCTACCTCCTGTCGATATTATATGTTATAAAACAATTATCAGCAACAACATGACGGGCATGGCTAAACTTTCTTCTAAAGACTACGAGTACCGAAGAACAGAGGGATCTGTCTCGTCAATCAACTATCATTTTGTCTTTGTCCCTAAGCGCCGTAAGGCAGTGCTGATAAACGATGTCGCAACTAAATTGCAGCAAATCATTTTTGGATTGGTTGAAGAACATAACTGGAAGCTGATTGCGCTCGAAATCATGCCTGATCATGTTCACTTTTTTATCAATGCCCCTACGAATGAGTCCCCTGCTGAGATTGCTAGATGGGTAAAAGGGAGAGCCTCTAAGCTGCTGAGAGAAGAATTTCCTCAACTTCAAAAGCTACCGAGTTTATGGAGTCCTAGTTATTTTGTCGCTACCACTGGCCAAGTTTCGACAGAAATTGTGAAACGATACATTGAAGGGCAGAAGGGAAAGTAG
>JBBSOP010000431.1:0-4687 GCA_038259655.1 Chroococcales cyanobacterium | reverse complement strand
TACTCTCCTTGAATGTTCTTGATCGGTACGCTAATAAAGTCGTTAGAAGCAGACTTGGGTACAAGTTCGCCACTATACCATTTCTGAAATTCCTGAATCGTCGGAAAACGGATTTCTTCACGATGGCCACTTTCCAAGAGGAGAAATACAGAGTATTCATTCGGAGTTCTAGGCATAAGATTGAATCATTTAAAACATGTTCAACCTATTGTTAACCCGCGTCACCCCAAAATGAAAAGGGTAAGCATACGGGAGCAAGATCAACTTAGGAGAGTTTGCAATTTATAACTCATGGTTACTTTGACTTTAGACGGCCAATGTTTTCACCAGTTCCCAGCAATTTTTTGAGCAAATTCTCAATTACCTGCTGGTAGAGTCAGAATTTCTACGCCATCTTCTGTTACAGCTAAGGTATGCTCAAACTGAGCCGAAAGCAAGCGATCGCGTGTAACAGCAGTCCAACCATCATTTAGTACTTCAACTTCGTAAGTACCTTCATTGATCATCGGTTCAATGGTAAAAACCATTCCTGGTCGCAGACGCTTACCTTTATCGCGGATACCATAATGTGGAATATCCGGCGCGGTGTGGAAAACATTACTAACGCCGTGTCCGACGAAATCTCGCACTACAGAAAAGCCTTGTGCTTCGGCATATTCTTGAATAGCTGCACCAATGTCTCCAATCCGTCCTCCTGGTTTGACCTCAGCAATACCCAAGCGAAGACATTCTTCAGTCACTTCTACCAACTTTTTCGCTTTTGGAGAAGGAGTACCAACAAGAAAAGTCTTAGATGTATCGCCGTGATAGCCATCAACAATCGGTGTCACATCAATGTTGATAATGTCACCGTCTTTCAGGATTTGCTTGGCATTGGGAATACCATGACAAACTACTTCATTTACACTGGTGCAAATCGACTTGGGAAAACCTTTATAGCCGAGAGGTGCGCTTTTGGCCTTATGCGCTTGCGTCCACTGTTCGGCTGCATCGTTCAGTTGCAGAGTGCTAACTCCAGGCTTGACTAAAGGTTCGAGATACTGTAAAAGTTTGGCAGCCAAGCTTCCAGCTTGACGCATTTTGTCTAGTTCTCGTGTGGATAAAATAACAATTGGTTCGGTTTTCATTAACTCTGATTTAAACTATCTGCCATAAATATAGTTAACCCTGTCTGTGCAGCTCTTTGGGCGGCATCAGCAACCTTCAGGGTATACAAACTTTCTTCTGGGGCGACATATAAAGGAGCGCCATCAAAAAGATGATCTAATACCATACTCGTATCTTTAGCAAACAAACCCCGACGAGTACTAATCTCTATAGGTGTTGTTTTTCCTGACTGGATAAAATATCCTGTCTCACTATCAAAAATTAAACCACCCTTTTCACCGTGAATTTCAAACTTCCGTTCTGATTGCCAAATAGTCTCACCTTTGCCGTAAATTACCTGTGCTAATAATCCACTGGTAAAGCAAATTTCACTAGTACACAAACAGCTTTGGTAATATTCTGATTCTGTTTCCCAGTATCGCTGATGACAGTTTACTGTCAGCACCTTACCAAATAAATCGGTGAGGCGATGTAGTCGAGAAATAGCACCAATTAAAGGAAAACCAAAAAGCTCATGGTTGTAAGTCCACTTACGAGGTGCAGGATTTTGGGGTTTGATAGTGCTGTAGCGGGCATAAAATACATCACCAATTTTGGCTAAGTGCTGCTTCAAGGCTTGATGTAAGCCACCTAAGAGTTCTATATGTTCAACGTGTAAAAGTTTATTTTGGACTTTGGCTAAAGCTATTAATTCTTCTGCTTCTTTGACATCAAAAGACAAGGGATATTCTACAACTACGTGTTTACCTTGAGAAAGAGCTGCACGAGCGACCGCTCCATGATCACGATTAATTGTGGATATCACCACCAAATCTACATCATTTCGTTCTACTAGCTGTTGCCAAGAACTCAATGCTACGGTTTGGTATTCTTTGGCAAAGGTTGCTGTTGTTTCTATTGTATGACCAGCAATTGCCACTAGTTGCGATCGCTCATCATCAATTAATGCCTCTGCTCGTAGTTTTGCTGCATATCCAGTTCCAACCAAACCTACGCGCACTGTTGCTGTTTCCCTAGCTGCTTCTGAATTATACATGATCTCACCGCCCCGCCGCTGAAAGCTGTCAGTAGTCAATGGTCAGCGATGCACTGAGTTTCAACTGCGCGGAAATCGAGTTTCGACTACGCTCAACTGCCGCGAAGTCGAGATTCAACTACCGCTTGTCGAAGTGTTGTTTTTGCTACTGACCACTGACGCGAAATCCCACCCTTTCAAGGGTGGGAATGAGCTTAAACTTATATTTTTGACAATATGATTTCTAGAAAAATTCATATTATTTTATCAACATATAGTTCTTTCTGATAACAGTGCTATTAGTCCGTTAAATACATAAAAAAAACTTATGTTTATCTAGTAACTAAATTTCATTACTAATCGCGGTCAATTTCCAGTTACATCGTTTAGTTTTTCTCGTAGTATCAGAATTGAAGTGAATTTGAATCGGCGGCTGACATCAGAGCAGCCGTAGGCTTTGCTTTAGGATAACTTAATACTGCCGTTTGCAAAAGAGAGGATTACTAAATGGCTAATTACAAAGTGACATTAGTCGATGCTGAAGGAGCTAAAACCGAAATTGAAGTTCCTGAAGATGAATATATTTTAGACGTTGCTGAAGAACAGGGAATGGATCTACCCTACTCTTGCCGTGCTGGTGCTTGCTCAACCTGTGCTGGTAAATTAGTGTCGGGTACTGTTGATCAAGGAGACCAATCATTTTTAGACGATGATCAAATTGAAGCTGGATATGTGTTGACCTGTGTTGCCTATCCAACCTCTGATGTCGTAATCGAAACTCACAAGGAAGAAGATCTCTACTAAAAGCTAGGCTTTTTGGGTCTAAACCTCTTGCAAGAGTTACTAAATTTGACACAAAACAGGAACACTAAAATCTAGTGTTCCTGCTTGCTCATGAAAACAACGTTTTAGTACAAATTCTGTTCAGAACAAGCGCAAAAATTAGAGTTTAACAAATGGCTATGAATTGCTCGTTATTACCATAACCAATAATCTAAAACATCTCGTTGCTAAGAAGTTTGATTTGAGTGCCAGGATAGTAAAATTGGAGAATTTTTGGACTCGACCAACCTAGATTAGCTAAATTTTGAGCGCCTGTTTGACTCAAGCCGACTCCATGTCCTAATCCACCACCAATAAAGGCAAATCCCCAGAGATTAGGTTTACCTTTATTTAAAGGCTCCATATAAAAAAGCGTACTAACGGGGGCTGTAAAGGCACTACGAACCTCATCTTTATGTAGAGTAAAAGTGCCAATATCAGTTTTTACGGCTAGTTCAAGAATGCGTCCGCTTTGACTGCGCTTAGTTACAGCCATCGCTTCAACTTTTTTAAATTTGGCATAGGGACTGTTTTTCACTCGCAAGAATTTCTGCAAAACTTTGGTGATATCTTCTACACTAGTTTCCCTGCGCCAACGAAACATGTCCCATTTGCTTTCATTAAATCCTTGCTTCATACTAATAAATTTCTGAAAATTCTTTTCATCGGCTAGATTTTGCGAAGACAAATTCCAACGATTAGTAGCAGCATCAATTACAGGGTGCAAATAAGGACGATCTTCACCATTCCAGATATCACTAAAAGAGGCAGTAACACCACCAGTAGTAGAAGAATATAGCGCATCTACTAGCTGGTTATTATATGTTAACACCATACTTTTAGTTGCTGCGATCGCCTTATCTGTTTTGGCAACTGTTCCATTCAGCCCATAATAAACTTGGCAGTGAGTGTCAGCACATAATTGATAGTCATCTGTAGCAAACCTGCGTAAATTCCTTAAGGCATAAGTCCGTGCCAAGATTGCTTGGGCTTCTACTGCTGCTACTGGTGCATTCGCACCAATTTCATTAGGTACAACCCCACGTAAATATGTTTCTAAGGGGACTTGATTAACTAAAGTGTATGTACCGTAAGCGTTTGGCTGCAAATTTAGCTGCCCTGCATAAAGACGAGCATTTTCTGGTTTATCGCCTTTATTTACCCGAATCAAGTTTTTACTGGTGCTAATTGCTAGAGAATTGAGACTGTAACGCTTACCGTTTACTACCCAATTAACTCGCGGCACTTGTTGCAATATTTTGGTATCAATATATGCCGTGTCTTTCTCTATTTTTTGTACACTCTGGAATAGTAAGCGTCGCAGTAAAGGAGTACTGTATACATCTCGCTTTGCCCAAACTTGCCAGCGTTCTGGCTGGGCTATTTCCACTTCTATTCCCTGTGCGCGCCATTTATTAGCACTGTCTTCTGCTGTTTCAAAGGTACGGTAAGTACCTAAAACGACTACTTCTTCAACAGCAGGTCTCGGTAAAGCTTGCATTACCGTTTCTAGCTTCACGGGGTTTGCAGTAACTAAAATTTGTTGTTTGTTGCCTGATTTAAATTTTAGCCTGAGGCGATCGCCCTTCGTCGGTTCTAGTTGTAACTTGGCTGTGGGTTTTTCGCCAAATCGCTGCACAATCCCAATTTTTAGTTCTACATCCTTGAGATTATTCTCAGGCCCAGATGCTGCTGTTAGCCCCAACAAACAAAATGTCGTCAGTACAGTGTAGGAAAAACGCC
>JBBSOP010000430.1:0-4688 GCA_038259655.1 Chroococcales cyanobacterium | reverse complement strand
CTCCTACCTTTAGCTAAGTAAAATCGAAATGCAATTTCATTGGCTAAGGCTTCATTTTGTAAATAATTATTTTCAGCAGCAGAGGCGATCGCTTGATCGTATAATTCCATTGCCTGATAATTCTGTTGGCAAATTCGAGCAATTTCAGCTTGAATCAGCAAAAACTTGTGTTGATAATTGCTAGGACAATGTTTTGCCCATTCCCGGAATTTTTCGAGGTTAGCATTTAGCTGATGTAGATAAATTGCTTGAGTTTCTGGATCTGCCTCAGCATAAGCCCCTGCCAAGGCAATACTTTGATGGAAGTAGAATACAGGATTAATAAAAATTCCCCGCGCCCCGCCCACAAATTTTTCGGCATGATTTGCATACTCAACAGCTTTGGTAAATTCTCCATACCAGTTACAAAGCGCAAGTTTATAAATGTAGACTACAAATGCGCTCAACAGATCCGAAGATGCTAGGGCAAAATCTAGTACTTGCTGTTCATCTGCCCAAGTTCCCACAAGTTGATCAATCTTACCTGCTGGTTTAATTAGGTTAGCGATCGCTTCCCTCGCCAGCAAGTGATAATTCAACATATTTTTGTCAATCTTGCGGAGGGTAGGAATAAAATCTTCGGCTATTTCTGCGGTTTTTTCTAAAGATTCGTTACCAAAGAAAGACTGCCACAAAAAATTAACTGAACAATAACCAGACCATTGGTAAGAGCCTGTTTCTAAACCAGTATTAAATCCCTTTAATAAATAAGATTTACCGTGACTAATATGCTGTTTATAAAGACAAATTAAGCCGCCCCACATATTCAAAATATTTGCTTCTAATTCCTTTGTTTTCATAATTTCGTGGAGCCGAAGCGAAAGCTCACCAAATTCATAACCCGAATCTACCTCACCATATTGAAATACCAAGTTAAAGGAATACAGCATATAACCAAATACCGAAATTGGTGAGTTACCATACTGAACCGAAACTTGAGTCATATTCATCGATGTGACATGTAAGGCTTTCGAGCCTAAAAAGTAAGCAATTGGCCAAACTTCTTTTAAGATACGTTGAGCCATTAACTTTTCTTCGTCTTGCATCAGCGGTAATTCTGCTAGACTAAAAGTTGAGCGATCGCCAATAATTTCTTTTGTTTGATTGAGTTTTTCTAACAAATATGCATCATCAGGATAAGCTGTAAATTCCAAGCCTAAAAGCTCCAATGTACTTAACCCAATTTCATAAGCTGAGTTCAAATCATTTTCCATGCGATGGCACATAATTCGATACTCATTCACTTGACACATATCAAGAGTCGTTTTGACTTTACTAAAAGTCTGCTCAAAAATTAGCAAAGCCTCCTCATATTTACCATTTAAAAATTCTGCTTCTCCAGTTTGTAAGTATAAAGTTAAAGAAAGTGAATATTGATCTTCCCAGCTATTTGCAGGTAGATAACTCATCCCTGTTTCTAGCAACTTTAATGCAGTTACAAACGCTGAAGATGATTTTGCCCTCTGACCTGCTTTGAGATTTAATTCTGCCAATTCGTATCTTGCGGCTGGTTCAACAATCAACGACTCTCCAGCATTGAGATGATTGACAATATCAAATAAATACTCTTCTAATTGAGCTTTGTCAGTATTGTGTAATAGTAAGTTCCCTATCTTCAGGTGTACTTGCTTGCGTTGGTCAATTGGAATTAAAAAATAAGCAGCTTGCTGGACGCGATCGTGTAAGAACTTATAATCAACTTGTACCGCAGTATGGCAATATGTCGCCAATTCCGACTCGTTCAACAACTGCGGAATCTTATAGGTATCGCTTAACGGTAGAATTAATCCTGCTCGTAAAGCTGACCATAAATCGACTGCTGTAGCTGATGGAGATTTCTCGTTAACTACTGCTAAAATCTCTAAATTAAAACGGTTGCCAACACAAGCAGCTAATTGTAAAACTTGCTGCGTCGGTTCTGACAGTCTTTGAATTTTATTCACCATCAAATTGACGACATTATCGGTAATGGCTTGTTCTTGAATTTTTTCAATATCCCACTGCCACAAACCTGAACGATAATCAAACATCAAAAAATTATCTTGATGTAATACTTTGAGTAACTGTGTCAAGAAAAAAGGATTACCTTGGGTTTTTTGAAACAGTAAATCGGCTAAAGATTGTGCTTGAGATGATTCGCAATTAAATGTATCAGCAAGTAATTGAGTAATATGAACTGTTGCTAATGGCTTGAGAAGCAACTCTTCAACGATTGTTCCAAATGCTTGAATAGCCTCTAACGTCAGCATCAGCGGATGAGTAGGACTAACTTCGTTATCTCGGTAAGCCCCAATTAGCAATAGATAGCGACTTTCTGAGTCAGCCATCAAATTCTCGACTAACTTTAAAGACGCAGCATCTGCCCATTGCAAGTCATCTAAAAACAGTACTAAGGGATGTTCAGCAGCACTGAAGGCATGGATAAATTGCTTAAACACCCGATTAAAACGGTTTTGAGACTCAGCAGCCCCTAACTGTGGTACAGGTGGTTGCTGTCCAATAATTAGTTCTACTTCTGGAATGACATCAATAATTACTTGACCATTGACTCCCAATGCTTGTAGCAATTTATTTTTCCAAACCTCTACTCTGGCTTGGCTTTCAGTCAACAGTTGTCGCATCAATTCTCGAAATGCTTGAATTAAAGAAGCATAAGGAATATCTCGCTTGAGTTGGTCAAATTTGCCGCCGATGAAGTAACCTCGTTGTCGCACAATCGGTTTGTGAACTTCGTTAACCAGTGAAGATTTACCGATACCAGAGTATCCCCCCACCAACACAACTTCGCTAGAACCAAGGCTAACTTTCTCGAAAGCAGCCATTAAAGTTGCTACTTCTACTTCCCTACCGTAAAGTTTTTGAGCTATTTGGAATTGATGGGAAAAATCTTGCTTGCCTAGGGTAAAAAGCTCTATGCTGCCTTTTGTTTGTAGTTGTGTGGCTGCTTGTTCTAAATCAGCCTTTAACCCGTAAGCACTTTGGTAGCGGTCTTCAGCATTTTTGCTTAGGAGTTTCATGGCGATCGCAGAGATTGTCAGTGGTACATTAGGATTAATCTCGTGCGGCGCTATTGGAGTTTTCGCAATGTGACAATGTACCAATTCCATTGAATCTTGGGCATAGTGAAAGGGCAGCAAACCCGTCAGCATTTCGTAGAAAATGACCCCTAGCGAGTAAAAATCAGTCCGATAATCTACAGTTCGGTTAATGCGTCCAGTCTGCTCTGGCGACATATAAGCTAGCGTTCCTTCTAGGAGGTTGAGGCTACTAACTTCTGGGTTTTCTTTTGACAACAGCGAAGCGATGCTGAAATCAATTAGTTTGATTGTTTGGGTATTGGGGTTATAAAGAAAATTTTCGGGCTGAAGATCTTTATGGATAATATTATGGGTGTGTAACTCACCCAAAGTTTCAGTCATTTGACGAGCAATGTTAAGAAATTGTGTAATTTCACAGCCTGTAGTCGATATTTGATCTTTTAAAGATTCCCCGCCAAAGTCTTCTAAAATCAGTGCCAGACCATTACTGTAACCGTTGTCATAACTGACTAACTGATGGGATTTGATCACACCTGCAATGTTCAGGTTTTGGATAATTTCGTATTCGTGCTTAAGTTGGGCAATCTCTTTAACAGTAGGATACTCGGCTTTGAGGAGTTTGATAATAACTGCGTATTCATTAACCTTAGAATATGCTCGATAAACTACTGTCGTAGTAGCTTCATAAATTAAACTTGCAACGCTATAGTCGGGAATACGAGCGATTAATCTAAACATTATTACTTGCTTAAATACTTTGTATAAGAAATTTTGGTGGTTACTATGATAATTCCCGAAATTAAAGCAACATTAGCCATTCAAATCAAATTTGTGATGTCACTAAGATTTATTTATTTCGTTTATTGCGTTTATGCAATAAACGTAGTACAATAATACAAATCTATCATCAACCAAATATTTCTCAAAATGACCATCATCTTAGGTCAAAATTTGCCGGAGTCAGTGATGGCTCAAGACCAAGAAGCTGTATCCATCAAGCAAATTGAACGTATACTTCAACTTGAAGGCTGCCAAGTAAAACTAGTAGGAAAGGGCGAAGAAGTTACTATACCTGAATCGGTTTTTCAGGTATTGCGTCAAGCTGTTCACGCAATGGCATCAGGTAAAGTGGTATCTGTAGTTAGTCAAGATCAAGAATTAACAACACAACAAGCAGCAGACTTTCTGAAAGTTTCACGCCCTTATCTGATTAAGCTATTAGAGCAAGGTGAAATTCCTTACATTATGGTAGGAACCCATCGACGCGTTCGTTTTCAGGATTTAATAAAGTACAAACAGCACCGCGACAGTCAGCGTAGTCATTTTTTGCAACAGCTAATTGAGATCAGCGAAGAAGCTGGTTTATATGAGTATGAAGAGTAAGTACTCAAAAAAAGTGCTCTGTCCAGTGTCATTTTAGATGTCAAATCTTTAACCTCAAAGTTTATAGCTAAATGTCTACCGCTAATGTTACATCTAATATGTTGAACGATAAAAAATCAACATGAAAGCACAAGTATTTAGAGGCGTTAATCAACTCTCCTACGAAGAGATTCCAGTACCGACTCTGGAACCCGATGAGGTGTTGGTACAGGTGCGGGTGGTGGGGTT
>JBBSOP010000429.1:0-4691 GCA_038259655.1 Chroococcales cyanobacterium | reverse complement strand
GGTGGTGTAGATGATTATCTAGCAACTATGCTGCTGTTGACGATGGATCATATAGAACTTTTAGGTGTCGTCGTTACTCCAGCCGATTGCTATATCCAACCCGCTATTAGTGCTACACGTAAAATCATCGATTTGATGGGATTTTCTCATATCCCGGTTGCCGAAAGTACTGTACGCGGTATTAATCCTTTTCCTCGTCTCTATCGTCGCGATTCGTTTATTGTGGATCATCTGCCAATTCTCAATCAAAGTGAAGTTATTAACACGCCTTTGGTTGCAGAAACAGGGCAAGATTTCATGATTCGGGTTTTGCGTGAGGCATCATCACCAGTCACACTGATGGTAACTGGGCCATTAACGACAGTAGCAGTAGCCTTAGACAAAGCGCCAGATATTGAAGCGAAAATCCATCAGATTGTCTGGATGGGAGGGGCGTTAAATGTCTCTGGCAATGTGGAAAAAAGTTTAGAAGCCGGACAAGATGGTTCCGCCGAATGGAATGTTTATTGGGACGCAGTTTCAGCGGCGCGGGTATGGCAAACCCAAATTGAAATTATTATGTGTCCTTTAGATTTAACTAATAACGTGCCAGTCACATCGGAATTGGTGCAAAAAATGGGGAAACAACGCCATTATCCCGTCTCTGATTTAGCAGGGCAATGTTACGCCCTGGTTATTCCTCAGGATTATTATTTTTGGGATGTATTGGCGACGGCTTATTTAGGACAACCACAATTTTATCAATTGCACGAATGGGAAACAGAAATTATTACTACTGGTATTAGTCAAGGGCGGACTAAAATTGTGCCTAATGGCCGAAAGATTTACGCGATGGATAAAGTAGATCAAGCGGCTTTTTATGATTACATCTTGCAACAATGGGCGCGCTGAAATGCATTTTATCTTCTACAAATCCTTAGACGAGATGTTTCCTTTTATTGAACGGTGAAAAAGGCGACAAGGCCAAAAGAAAGCTCCACAGATACTGACTGAGGCGATGGTGGCGACAACTTGCCAACTAGAATAAGGTGGAGTGTGAGAGTCTGAAGGTTGCTGTTGTGTGCCTTTAGTTAACTCTGGTGCTGAATGAGATAGCTGACTAACTGTAGTCACCCCTTCAATCGTCGCTCCAATTAGGTAAGCTACCAGGGCAATTACTAGCCAGTGATTCATTATATTTAATTTGACTCTGAAAGGATTTTTGGCACTGAGCAATCTTGCGGCAACTGGCATTAATGATGATTGCTTTGCCCAAATGATAGTCGTCCTTCGGCGGTGTCACGAATTAAGGGCAGTTTAGATTCGATATAATTATTGAGGTTGCAATTTGCTTGGGCATCAAACCCGTGCTTGCCTTCTAACTTCTGGAGTAGCAGTTGTACTAAGGCAGCATCGTCAAACTGAAGTAAGGTACTGACTTGGGTCGATTCTATTACAGCCCATATTTGCTTCATCATTTTGGCAGTAATCATAAGTTTTCCCGATTCTTAAGCTTTTCTTTATGTTTGCACAAATAATCCAATGGTGCCGGATTTGTATGTAAGGATTTGTCAACATGTGGCTGTAAGCCAGACAAAGAAGTAATTTTTGACAAAAACTATCTCGAATCAATTAGCGATCGCCTAAACTTTGAGTTGATCTCATAAAATCGCGTTATTCCCTACTCAAACTTTTATGGGGAATTAGCAAATACTACATTATGAGTCTGATAATTGTACTAATTCACACGAAACAATGAGGCTAATGAATGCCAAGATCAAAAAAAGAATGCTTTAAGGATATTTAAATTATTATGCCCGAAATACACGAATCTATCGCTCAGCACTACCATGAACGTACTAAATACAATCCTGAAACCCTTGCTTCTAAAAATCAAAGATTAGATTGGGCTAAGCAGCCAGTACCGTTTAAAGAGTACAAAATTGGCTCTACCCTTGATCTTAAACCCTACCTGCAAGAAATCCCAGAAGCATTTGCGAATAAACCAGATGCTCAATGGTGGCAAAGACTATCACGACTTCTATTCCGCAGTTATGGATTAACAGCAAGAATGCCTTCTATGGGTAGTACGGTGTATTTACGAGCTGCTCCTAGTGCAGGTGGGTTGTATCCTGCTGAAGTATATGTAGTTTCTCGTGGCACACCGTTATTACCACCTGGATTATATAACTATCAATGCCGAACTCATTCACTAATGCATTATTGGGAAAGTGATGTTTGGCAAGCTTTACAAGAAGCTTGTTTTTGGCATCCCAGCCTTGAAAGTACCCAATTAGCAATTGTTGTGACTGGGGTTTTTTATCGTTCAGCTTGGCGTTATGAAGATAGGGCTTACCGTCGGATCTTTTTAGATACGGGACATCTTTTGGGTAACATCGAGTTAGCTGCTGCTGTCACCGACTATCGCCCACACTTGATTAGTGGTTTTGTAGATGAAGCGGTAAATGATTTATTGTATGTCGATCCACAACAAGAAGGAGCGATCGCAGTTTTACCCTTGGCAGACTTATTAGATATCAAACAAAATTTGCCGATAGGATGTACTGCTTTACCTTCTGCGACTGAAACTAGTTACCCGCAAATTCCTGATGGCGAATTGCTGAAATATTTTCATCGACATACCCAGATTCAACCGGGTATAACTGGCAAGTTGAATTTACCAATGGTGAAACAAGAAAAGTCTCTAGAGGATAAATATAATTTTCCTTTTTGTCTGAAAATTCCTACCTCTACGACACCTATTTTCTGGGGAGAAGATCTGTCAGACTTGGAAATCACCATGCACAAGCGACGTTCTACCCGTGCCTATAGTGGTGATGATTTAACCTTCGACGAACTCAAAGCCTTGCTTGACTTTACCTATCAACCGAAAAATTATATTGACCAAAGTCTAGATAGTTCTCCAGACTACTGTGATCTAAATTTAATAGAAACATTTATTGCCGTCTGTGGAGTCAAAGGACTAGAAGCAGGTTGTTACTATTACGCACCTAAAGCCCAAGAATTACGACAAATTCGGTTTAAAAACTTCCGTAGAGAGTTACACTTTCTTTGTTTAGGACAAGATTTAGGGCGGGATGCAGGAGCAGTGCTTTTTCATACAGCCGATCTCAAATCAGCTATTTCCCAATATGGCGATCGCGTTTACCGTTACTTACATTTAGATGCTGGGCATTTAGGACAACGGCTAAATTTAGCTGCAATTAGCCTCAATTTGGGTGTTAGTGGTATTGGTGGCTTTTTTGATGATCAAGTAAATGAAGTTTTGGGTATTCCTGCTGATGAAGCTGTTTTATATATTACTACGCTGGGGCGACCAAGATAATATAAGCCGCAGAGACAAAGCGAAAAGTTGTCAGGAGGAGCCACTGCTTTGGGCGGCTGTGCCGACTTGTAGCAAGTGGCGTTGGTTTCCCTCCGTAACAAACTTTTCAAGACAGAGATATCAGCGATTTTCTTTGTCTCTGGGCTCGTTTATTCAAAACTAAGGATAAAGACCTCTATCATTCAGTGCTTGCGCTACACGACCTACACCCAACGTATAAGCTGCTAATCGAAGATTAACTTGCCGCACCTTCGATTCTTGAATCACCTGATGATAAGCTTGCACCATCAACTGTTCCATTTCGCGGTTAACGCGTTCTTCATCCCAAAATAGATACGAAAGACCCTGCACCCACTCCAGATAACTGACTACCACACCGCCAGCATTTGCCAATATATCCGGTAGTACTGTCACACCCCGCGCCTCTAGAATCTGGTTAGCTTCCAGAGTAACCGGGCCATTAGCTGCTTCGGCGATCATCTTTGCTTGTATTTGATTGACATTTTCTTCAGTAATTTGGTTCTCTAAAGCTGCTGGAATCAACACATCACAGGGCAGAGTCAGTAAGTCTGCATTACTAATTGGTGTAGCTTGTAAAAAACCAACAACACTCTTACGATTTGCCGCCGCGTAGGCTTTCAAAGCTGGAATATCAAGACCTGTTGGAGAAAATACTCCACCTTTCGCCGTTGAGACAGCAATAATTTTGCTCCTGCTTGGTATAGTAATTCTGCTGCTGCACTACCGACATTACCAAAACCTTGAATGACAATTCGCATACCTGCTAAAGATTTGCCTTGTTCAGCTAACGCCTCACGGACAATAATCATCACACCCCGTCCAGTGGCCATTTCCCGTCCCAGTGAACCACCAACCGAAAGTGGTTTACCAGTAACAACTCCTGGTACAGCATGACCAACGTTAACTGAATAAGTGTCCATCATCCAAGCCATCTCACGGGCAGAAGTACCCATGTCTGGTGCAGGAATGTCTACCGCAGGGCCAATATCTTTAATTAACTCGCTGGTATAACGACGGGTGATCCTCTCTAATTCACCAACACTATATAATTGGGGGTCTATGGCAATACCGCCCTTAGCACCACCGTATGGAATACCTAACAACGCACATTTCCAAGTCATCAACATTGCTAAAGCTGACACTTCCCGCAGTGTCACCGCTGGATGGTAACGAATGCCGCCTTTGTAGGGGCCTAAGATATCGGAGTGCTGCACCCGGTGTCCTGCGAGAACCCGCACTTCTCCATTATCCAGTTTTACGGGAATGGAAACGGTTACTACTTTACGTGGGTGGCTAAGGATTTCCACGGAACCTTGATCTAACTTTAATTCTTTAGCTGCCGCTT
>JBBSOP010000428.1:0-4700 GCA_038259655.1 Chroococcales cyanobacterium | reverse complement strand
TTCATACTTAATCCCAATTAATCTTTTTGATTCCTGGGGGTATAGTTCTATTCTTTCTAAGGGACTTGTCATTATTGATATACATGGTTACATTTTTCTGTTTATTTTCCCACAAAATTTATTTTAAAGATAGGTCTAATAGTAATCCTATAGATAGTGGCGACAAAGAGATTAAAAAATAAGGAAGGAGGAAGGAGGAAGAAGGAAGAAGGACGAATTTAGTGGGAGATTTAAACCCCCACTAAATAAATCCCGGTGAAATCAAAGATTTCCACCGCTTTACTTAAACCCTTGCTCCCTCAGGTCGCCAGAAGGAAGAGGTTCATCCTTCTTCCCTCTTGCCTCTTCCTTCTGACTTCGTTAAAAGATGAAATTTGTAGCCTTAATAGAAGTGCTAGAGACAGATCTCAAGGTTAGTAGAGTTTGGAAAACTCCTGGGGTAGTATCTCCACCAGGGTTAATCTGCACTAAACTATTGCTACCACTCGCCACAATCTTTACGTAAGTTGCAAACTTATCAGGATCACTGTAGTTATTGCCTGCAATCAAATTAGAAAGGTCAATTTTTTCCCTATTAGGATCAAAACCAAAAACCCAACTGCCATTTTCATAGAAGTTGTTAAATTTAAAGCTGTCTATACCTGCACTTCCGACCAAAATATTAGTCGTGTTACCAGCAACTAGGACATCATCACCATAACCAGCTAGAAGAATATTAGGGGTATTCAACGCACCAACAAGAGTATCACTACCACCTGTTCCATAGACCCAATTGTTGGGATCTTGATAGACTGGCAATGGTCTTTGAGTCCTGGTTGTCACTTTCTCATATGCGCCTGCATCAGGCAGACTTACTCTTGCAACTCTCGATTGATCTGCGGTGGGAATTTGCGTACCTGTAACTCCTAAATTAATAGCTGGGCTATTAGTTAACAAAGGACGTAGCAGGGTACCATTTACAGTCTGGATGCTATCTAGTAAAGGATCTGCTATCAAACTTCCACTAACTACTCTTGTCCCTCCGCTAGGAGGAGCAGGATATTCTATATTGCCACCACCGCTTTTAGAAGTGAAAATGGTCTGCGGATAACTTCTGATACTGGCTGTATTGTTGGAAACAATACAATTTGTCAGCGTTACATCTTTACTTCCCCCATATTGAAACGCACCACCTTGTGTTGCGGCAATGTTATTAGTAATAGTACAATTAATCAGGTTTAGTGGTGCTGTAGCAGCAGTATCAATTACAAAAGCTCCTCCAGCATCAAGAGTTGTTGTGTTGGCGTGTACAGTACAGTTGATAAAATTCATCGCCCTTCCACCAATCAGGAAAAAAGCCCCACCCTGCCGATTAGAATTATTTGCTACAAATGCAGAGTTGATCACATCCAAGTTGGCACTAGCATATATTGCACCGCCTTTAGAATTTACTCTTCTTGGTGAGGATTGAGAATCGGCTTTATTGTTTTGAAATATGCAATCTGACACAATTGCTTTGTCATTGTTATAACCATATAGAAGTAAGGCTCCACCTAGACCAATACAACTATTACTGTCAAACAAGCTGTTTTGTATAAGCACAAATCCTCCGAGTAGAGTCTTGTTATTACCTGCTGGTGTGTAGCCGTCAAATACTATTGCTCCCCCACCAAGATCTCCTGTAGATTCGTTGTTGATGAACTTGCAACCTTGGACTATAGTCTTACCAGAGATGGAGTAAACTGCTCCGCCAGTAGTGCCGTTATTATTTGTAAAATTACAGCCACTAAAAAACAGATTATTTGCTCCAGCTCCAGAAACAGCACCACCGCTGAAGCCAGAATTTGCCGAGGTACCTAGATTGTTATTGAAATCACAATTAGAAAAGTTACTTATGCCAGCATAACCTACATAAACTGCTCCTCCTATACCCCCATCATTATTATTGAATTGACAATTAAAAGCATCAAATGACCCGTAATCAGAAGTTTGGATAGCACCTCCTTTATTTGCAGTCTTTGCATTTTTGACTATTAAGTTTTTCAACGATAATTTGTAGTGATTACTAACTCTGAATAGCTGAGTTATATTGTTACCACTTAACGCTAAGCTAACAGCGCTAATCCCATCTAACACTAAGTTTTTACTTACAGAAATTAGACTAGTGAAAGTAATGACTTGGTTTGCTAGTGAGGAGCTAAAATTTATTGTGTCATTATTACTAGCAGATGCAATGGTATCTCTGAGACTGCCTGTACCTGAATCATTTAGTGAAGTTACTGTTAAGATTGCCATAAAATGCCTCTTAGATAGATGTAAGTACATTTGAAGAGATGGAAAAATACGCAAAGATTTGGTACTTAAAACTTAAGACAAGACAAAATCTACTTGATTTGCCAAGAATAATTAAAGCTATTGCAGCTTTCTCAATACTGAAATACACACTCGAATGCATATTTGATAAGTATCAACAGTTTTTCTTCATACTGTTCATGCCAGGATGCTTGCAATTATTTACGATTTAGAGAGACTAGGATCTTGGTTACTATCCAAAATCAATACATTTTCTACCCGATTTCTATTTCTTTGAAAGTCGCCATACCATCAATCTTTACCAGTTATTTTTTTGGTAAAAGATAATATGGAGTTAGTTTGGAGAACGATTGCGAAAACACTCATGAATTTTCACAAATGCAACCAAGAACTCATAGGTGCAATCACGTTTTTTGATGCGAACTGAACCGTGCTTCCTCACACTGGTTGCATCACAATTTGTGTAACTATTTAATTTCTGATAAAACTCTGGCTTCTCTACCACCAAAACTAGTGCGTTATGTCGCCTGTTTCCCCATGTTTTTAACCAAGGCGCATTTCATGTCTTTAGAATATATTTTTTGGTGGCTTAATAATCTATTTATAGCCTAACACACTGTTTATTAATTGCAATAGTAATTTTCAAAAAAATTTTAGCTGCGAGAATATATGAGTGTTTTTATCAAGAAGATGCGGAGTGGGACACTTATCAAAATCTCCGCTCCTGGTTACAAGAAAGCGACTTCACCCGGTATCCGATGTTAGTAAAAAATATGAATTTGATTTTCCGCCTCACCTCCCAGAATAACCATCCAAAGAGTAGAAACAGCGATCACTTCGCTAGTCACAAACGCTCGGCACTTGTGGGTCACCACTGCCAACCATCAGATTTGAGATCGCAGTGAGGGGGTCGCAGTCTTGGCGGTTACCGTCGATTGCGATAGCGTAGCTTTAGCGACGTTAGGAGCGTCACTCCCGAACCCGAAGGGTAAACGCATTCAGTCCTAGTGGTCTGTCAAGATAGTTTTGAGGGTTTGTAGTAAGCACTAAAGTACTTAGAAAATAAGGACTAAAGTCCTTAATACGAACTGAACTTATTCATCAATTTAAACTTGACACAATACTAGGACGTAACCCATACCAAAAATCCGAGGTTTGAGTGGGTTCAATGTTAGTCAGAATCGATCACAGGTCTTGATAGCCAATGTCCCAACGGGCAAGTAATGTACGTTGGAGCGGATTAGTTTTAAAACAACAAATCCGACCTGACCCAATACTTTTCAGATTAGCACTACCAGCCTAAAAAAATATGGCTGAAATCCCTGAAACTTCATGAGCAAAAGTCACTCCAAAAACCTTAACCGAAAGGTATTACGACCTGACCAAGATTGCCCAGGGGCAGAAACTGCATCCACCAACGGCTAACATGTGTGGTGTGGTGGCACACGATAAGTCCCTTGATGGTTAATGCGTAAAAATGGATGCCAGCCCATTGCTGACAAGTTAAGCTTATCGGTCTTTTGTCAATAAGTAATCATACTTAAAGTATTGTCAAAATCTGGGGTAAGAAACATGATTTTTAAGGATGCGATCGCTAAATTTTCAATGCATCATTCATTCTTGCGCTGAAAACTCAGTGCAAAGGTGAATTTAATACTTGGTCTGAGCCTCACATTTGGGGGAAATTACGAATTGACAAAATTAATTTCATCTTAACTTGTCACGAATGATGCCAGCCAGAATCGACAATCAATTGATACGCGTGTATGTTTTGGGTAAACGTTAGTTGATATTTCTATCTTTAGACCATAGCGCTGAGCTGATTTTTCTGCACTATCCCTCTATAGGAGGAGTAACTAAGCTGTTGTTTGCTTCATAATTCATGAGAACCCTGCGTAAATCCTTTTTCTTAGCAATACCTTCACCAATTTACGAGGATGAGTTTATGATTTCAACTGTTGGGTGAGCATCTCTTGCCAAATGCTTCAGGATTTGCAATTCTACATCCATATTGATTAGACGATCATAAAATCAGAGGCAGTTAGGCTGGTGGTATTAATTCCCGTCAATGTTGCCAAAATTTCACGGGTAGAAGTCACTAAAATATTGTTACCACAAAAACTCAGTTGACTGAAAGTTAAGCCACCAGACAATCCAATCAAGTCATTACCTTTGCTGAAGTCTGTAATGGTATCAGTACCTTCCTTAGACGTAAAGATAAATTGATCTAAACCATTACCACCTGTGAGGATATCGTTACTATTGCCACCAGCGATGATGTCATTACCATTGCCACCAGTGAGGATATCGTTACCGTTACCACCAACGATGATGTCATTACCATTGCCACCAGAGATAGTATCGTTACCGTTACCACCAGCGATGATGTCATTACCATTGCCGCCAGA
>JBBSOP010000427.1:0-4714 GCA_038259655.1 Chroococcales cyanobacterium | reverse complement strand
TACCAAGCTGGCTGTTACTTCTTTGATTGATTGGATAGCTTGTACGGTAGCACCGACAGGAACACCCAAGGAGTTGTAGGTTTCTTTCAAGCCATTTAGTACACGTTCATCCAAGATGGAAGAATCGCCAGCTAACATAGCATAGGTAGCATAACGTAGGTAGTAGTCCAAATCGCGGATGCAAGCAGCATAACGGCGAGTGGTGTACATGTTACCACCGGGACGGGTGATATCAGAGTACAACAAAGACTTAGCTACAGCTTCTTTAACGATCGCAGCTGCGTTAGCGCTGATTGTGCTAGCAGCACGTACGCGTAGTTCGCCAGTTGCAAAGTAGCCTTTGAGCTTTGTCAAGGCAGATGAATCTAAATACTTGCCTTGAACGTCTGAAGAATTAATGACAGCGGTAATTGCGTCTTGCATTGTTGTTATTTCCTTATTTCCAACCTTATTGCAATACTTCGTGTTTCAGCAGGGAAACAACTTGAGCCTACTGCATTGCACCGACTAAATAGTCGAAGTAAGCACCAGCTTCACCAGAGTCTTCACCAGACAACAGGGAGGCAGCAACACTCTTCATTGCGTTGACACCACCAGCAACAGCGTCAATAGGAGTGCCGAGAGACTTGTACATTTCACGAACACCCACAACACCAATTTCTTCGATGGGGGTTACATCACCAGAAACGATTCCGTAAGTGATCAAACGGAGGTAGTAATCTAGGTCACGTAGACAAGTAGCTGTCATTTCTTGACCGTAAGCATTGCCACCAGGAGAGACAATATCAGGGCGCTTTTGGAAAAGTTGGTCGCCAGCTTGCTTAACAATCCGTTCGCGATTTTCGGTCAAAATTTGAGCAATGCGGAGGCGACGCTCACCACCTGAAACAAAGCTTTTAATCCGATCCAGTTCGCCAGGGCTAAGATAGCGGGCTTCTGCATCAGCATTCACGATAGACTTCGTGACGATACTCATTAATGGATTCCTCCAAAACTAATGAAACCAGGATTTTGATTAAATCAGGTGCGACTGTAATTTGGTTGAGCGTAGCTCTGTATGCTCTTTTTTGAGAGATAACAGTTGCATGACTGCTATGGCTATTTTGTTAACAGCCTACTTAAGTCAGTACAAGTAAACAAGCTTTCAAATTCAGTTCCCTTCCGCAAACATTTTCCGGCATTCTGGAGAGCATTTATGACTGCTCTTAATATTTTGTAATATTCTTTTTCAGAATTTACAACCACAACTGCCATCTCAAAGGTTGCCAAATAGCCGATAGTCAATAGTTTGAGACTATTGACTATTGACTAAGTAATATTTTGCGATCGCCGCAAACAATCAAGCTAGACTCAGACTCTTCAGCCTAGTCAGCAATAGATGAGATGCGTGGGTAAGGCACTACATCGCAACCAAAGTAGCGGGTGTACTCTGGGCTATTGACGATCGCTGCTACAACATCAGGTAAACTGCGATCGTTCAACATTTCACTGTACTGGCTAATTTCGCCTTCAGTAGCTGGTGTACGCCCTAACAAGTGACGGAATAGGAACTCAATCACTTTGGCTTGAGGATAAGTCATACAGAAGCGCTGGCGATATATTTCCGAACTAGCTAGTTCACGAACAAACTCCTGTACAGAAATTTCTCCATTCCCCAGTTTGTTGTCTAGTTCACCACAGCGGTATTCATCGGGAACCTGACCGCTAAATACATCTAACACCTGACAGTAAGCGGCATTAAGTACCTGTTGGATTTCTGACTCGTTAGCGCCTACATTCAGGCGGTAAATACGTGCTGCTTGGCGACGGCTCGTATCTACACCCATTTTCACAGATTGTCCGCGATCGCTGTTGTAAGAACGACCCAATTCCATAGACAACGCCTTGCCATTGTCGTCCATAGATAAATCTGCTATTGGCGTATTGCTACCATTAACGCCGGACTTCGTCGGCTCAAAGCTAGGCACAACCACATCATCATTTTGCTTGGTTAGTTGGTTGTAGAGCTTTTCCGTATTCGGGAAGTTAGCCGCTGGTAAAGTCGGGAAGCGCCGATAAGGAACCGTATCTTCACCAAATACTTGGCTATACTCTGCACTATTTAGCAGAATACCAATAAAGGCACGAATACCTTGAGTTGCCAAAATTTGGTTATATTTACGGATTTCTGCTTGATCAATTGGGGCGCGTCCTAGAAAGTGTTTGGTTCCCAATTCAATGACTTTAGTATTGGGATAGGGTGTATAGAACTCTTTCAGGTAGAGACTTGAATTACCTAAACCTTCAATAAATTCCTTAACGGTAATTTCACCGTTACCCAATTTACTTTCTAGTACCGTAAATTCATTTTTGATGATGTAAGGTGCAACATCGCGCTCGAAAATTTGGCGATAAGCAGCATTAATCAAAATTTTGACTGCAACTTTATCGCTAGTATTAGCTACCAACTTGAAGACTTTGGTTTGTTCTCGCTGCTTACTAACACCTTGGTTGATCCGGAACTGAATATCTGGTTCTGTCCGTGTTTGGGTAACTGTCCCCAGTTCCACAAACCTTAGTGCTTCTTGTTTCTCAACTTTTGCACCAACGTCTTCACGAATACTACCAACCCGTAACTGTCGCATTCCGACACCCGCAGGAGTTAAATAACGTTCGTAAGGAACTGTATCTTCACCAAATGCCTCACTGTACTCCAGACTATCCATGATGGCATCAACCACCGCGTAAAAGCCCTTCTTAGAAGCAATGTCAAAATACTTGTTGCTTTCTTGACGGCCATAGGTAGGACGACCTAACAAGCGGCGGTGAATGTACTCGATCGCTTTACAAACATACAGCGATGTCCAGTACATTTGACGGAATACATCCGACTTAGCTAAAGCCCGAACAAACTCCCGTAAAGAAATTTCGCCGTTTTCTAGCTTAATTTCTTGTACCTTCAGGCGTTGACCTTCGTAAAGATCACGACCAAAAACTTGCAAGTAAGTCGCCCTGATTACAGCCTGGGTTGAGCTTTCGGAGAATTTAACATTGGTTCCGGCTTGGGACTTCTTACCTCTAGTGCCAGGAAGTTGATCTAACCGGAACACCTTTGGCCCCAAAGAACCAGGAAACTCTCCTCGTGCTTTAGGATTACTATTTTGGTTATTAATTCCCGGCCCTTGGTGAATCAAGATCCGCTTGGTATCTTTGCCAAATGGAGCTGGACTACTGCTGGGGTTGCGAGTTTCTTTTGGGAAGATTGCCCCAAATTGAATTTCCAAGGGGTCATTACCAGAACCATAAGGATGTTGGTCTGGTAGTGGCTGTTCGTAAGCAGCAAAAGTGGTAATAAACTGAGGTATTTTGCGGAAAGGCGCACTGTAATTAAACAGGTCTTGCTGCGGGCCCCAGTTGCGACATTCTTGGGCTTCTTGACCCAGACCCCGTAGATACGGGACTGTTTCTTCACCAAAGTAATCGGCGTATTCATTAGAATTTACCAAAGCATCCACTAAGGCTGCTAGACCACCATCAGAAATAATCGAGAAGTATTTTTGTACTTCTTCTCGGCTACTTGGCCCACGTCCCAAAATGTGACGGAAAGCTAATTCGATAACTCGGCTGTTAATAAAAGGCTGGTAAAACTGTTTTTGGTAAAGAGGAGATTTTGCTAAACGACGAACAAACTCTTTCATTGAGATGTCGCCGTTCTTGACTTTAGATTCGAGGTCAGATATCGATAAGCTGTAAGCACGGCTAATATCGCGCTCAAATATTTGTCGATATGCTGCTTTGATTACCTCATTTTTTTCGCTGGTTGATAATCCAGTCTTCATCACAAACTTTGGTCGCCGTTCTGACGCATTAAAATAAATCTGCGGCAGTTCTAACCCTTGTTGGTCATTAGAGGGACGTTGACGTAGTTTGTTTGCAGGTGTAGCTGCTCCAAATTCAGTCAGCAACACATCCATGTACTGAGACACAATTTCTGTAGCCTCAGCATCTTTGCGGAAATAGGAAAGGGAAGCTGCTTTTATTTCCTGCAAAGCGACCAGCGTTGCTTCGCCAGAGCAAGCATTTTCAATTATTTCCCGCAAGCCTCTTGTATTTACTGCGATGATGTTGGAGTCTCCAGCAACGATCGCATAAGTTGCATAGCGCAAGAACCAGGATAAATCCCGCAAGCTCTTGGCCATGTTACTTGGGCCATAACGGGCAACATTAATTGGTCTAAAGCCTGGAGGTGTCGGGCCGCTAGGAGATGAGTTAAAAATTGAACGTAAATTTTCTAAAAACCCACCACGGCTTTCAACGTAGGTTACGGTTCCCAGTCTCATTCCTTGTTGAACATCATCGCCACTACCAGCACTGGCCATGGCCAATTCTGCTTCTTGGGGCTTTTCTAAAAAAGCCATTGGCGAACCACCGACAAATATCCGATTAGCAGCCCTAGATACAATAATCTCGGAATTTTCTGTAAGCGTCTGAGCAATTTCTAGACGCTTTGCACCAGAGGCAAAATAGCTTGCCAATTCACTTAGTTCACCGTTTCCCAAAAAACGGTCTTGCTGCTCCGCTTGGGTAATTGTAGCTACAGCTAGGGTTTGATATAGTTGCGGACGCGCAACAGAGCTTCCTCCACTCGCCTTAACACTCATCGGATTTGTAAAACTCCCATCATAATCATTTATGTGTTAAGTCTGGGTCGCTTTGAGGCTTGACACATTGTTGT
>JBBSOP010000426.1:0-4718 GCA_038259655.1 Chroococcales cyanobacterium | reverse complement strand
CTAAATTCTCAGTGTCTAAGACGGTTATAGAACATGGGTTTCAAGATTGTAAAGAAAGATGTGGGTAACGCATAGCACCGTGGGGGAGAGGTTTAGAGAGGGGTTTTTAGAGCCGTCGAACTCACGTTAAGTTAAGTAATATAAAAAATATTGAGATTAGTTCGTAGTGTTCGCGTAGCGTCTCTACGAACCTTGAATTATTTATGCTGCTCTACTTATTTCACTCCTAAATCATTTGTGAAAACCTTTCTTAATTCTCCTCAGCGTCTCTGCGGTTTATTTAAAAAATAATTTTTACAACTGATCTAAGATTGCTATATCTTTGTTTTTTGATTTTTAAAAATGCCTTTTACCTATAATCGCATTATTCGCTTTCATGATACTGATGCTGCTGGAGTAGTTTATTTTGCTAACGTTTTAAGTATCTGTCATGAAGCTTACGAAGCATCTCTAGCAGCATCAGGGATTAATCTCAAAGACTTTTTTACTAATACGTCTGTGGGTTTTCCTATTGTTCACGCTAATGTGGATTTTTTGCGTCCGATGTTTTGTGGCGATAATTTAGCAATTAGCTTAATTCCCCAAAAACTCAGTGTTGATAAGTTTGAAATTACTTACGAAGTTACTAATATTGATGTGTTAGTCGCTAAAGCAGTTACTAGACATGTTTGTATTGATGTGAGTAGTCGAAGTAAGCAGGAATTGCCTGATGAAATGAGCGAGTGGTTGGAAACGAACCGCAGAGACGCAGAGGAGCCAGTGCGTTGCGCGGGTTCCCCGCGTTGTAGCAACTGGCGTGACGCGGAGAGAAGAAAGTCAGGAGAGGTTATGTAGGAATTTTTTAGCTATTTGCTGTAGTTGTTGACGATTTATTTTGCCTTGGGAGTTACGGGGTAAGTTTTGCTGAGGAATCCAGTATTTAGGTATTTTAAATTTGCTGAGTTTGTTTTTGAGTAGGGTTTGAATTTCTAAGTTAGATGTGTTTGAATTTTTGGGAATATAAAGGGCTGTTAATACTTGTCCCCAGTGTTGATCTGGTATACCAATTACACAAACATCAGCAACCATTTGAGTTGCTTGTATAGCTGATTCAATTTCTATAGGGTAGATATTTTCTCCACCTGTGATAATTTTGTCGCTGTTACGTCCGACAATATTTAAATAACCTTGTTTGTCTAAGAAACCTAAATCATCTACTGAAAAATAATCTTGATTTTCCCAAGTTTGAGGATAGTAACCAAGGGCTAGAGATTTAGTTTTAATGGTAATATTTCCTGTCTGATGAAAACTTAAAGCTATGCCTTGTTGATTGCGGATTGTCACTTGGGCATGGGGTAAAATTTGACCACTGCCAATTTTTCCATTGAGAAAATCATCGGGCTTGAGGGTAGCAATTTGAGAGGCGGTTTCTGTCATGCCATAAGTAGGTGCTAATCGGATATGATGAAATTTGGCTTTTTCTAGTAGTTCTGGCCAAGCTGGCGCACCTCCTAAAAGTACAGTTTTAAATTGGGCTAACCACTCTGTTAGTTGTGGATTTTGTAAGCAACGTTGTAATTGCGTTGGTACTAAAGATATGAAAAATTCTGAAGGATTGATTTGGTATTTTTGTCCAGATTCTATTGTTTTAAATGATGTAACTGTTAGTTTACCTCCAGTAGTGAAGGAGCGCATAAATTGCATCAAACCACTAACATGATATAACGGCAATATACAAAAAGAATTGACTTGCTTTAGCTGAAAATATTCGGTAAATCCCTGTACAGATGATGTTAGAGTTTCCCAAGTGTGGATGGCAAATTTAATTTGTCCTGACGAACCACCTGTAGGAATCATGATTTGATTGGGCATGGGGCATAGGGCATGGGGCATCCCTTCTCTGCGAGACGCTGCGCGAACGGCTACGCTCAGGGCAAGTGGGCATGGGGCATTATTCCTATGCCCCATACCCCAAATAATATTGGGCTGTATTAACTGAAAGACTTGTTGCCATTCTTGTTTTCCCCAATCAGGGTTACAGAGAAATACTGGGCAGCCAGCAGCACAAGCGGCGATAAAACCTGCTAAAAACCTTACTGGTTCACGTTCAGCTAAGATGATTTTTGGTGGTGTTTTATTAGTTAATAACTGAGTTAATTCTAAATATAATGTTTCGACTAGTTCCTGAAATTGACGGCTATTGCAACCAATTAACCAATCATATTCACTATAGTTATTGAGATATGTTAAAAGTCTTTGCATAAATTTTGCAACCATGTTTCTTCTTGAGCAAAAAAATGGTTAACGCCAAAACCAACAGCCCTATTTTGTCGGGATAATTTTGCTGCTAGTTGGAGGGCGGCTTGTCTACCGATCGCAGTTTCAAATACTGATGAAAATACAGCATCAATTTCGTGCTGTTGACAAAACTGTTTCAGGCGAAATGGTGAACCTACTATCCCCGGTTTAATTACAAAAATCCCTCGCCAGCCTTTTGCATAACAGGTGGTGAGTTGGTTAAGTGTGGCGACAGATTCATCTAAGGCGATCGCAGTTGCATAAAATCTACTCAATTCCAACATTTCCTGCAATTGCTCGACAGGTAGAGGCTGTTCCATAAACTCAATATTTGCCTGGAGGCGATCGCAATTCCCCAGCCATAAATTTGCTTCCTCATAACTAAGTCCACCATTGGCATCTAATCGCAGCTTGGCAGAACTTGGTAATCTGTGAACAAGTAATTGAAAAACTTCCAATTCCTGAGCGATCGCATCTACACCAATTTTCCATTTAAAAGTCCGGTATCCTTGATCCCAAAGCGTTTCCCATTCTTCTAACGCCGCTTTCCCAGTTGGTAATAAACCGCTATAGGGCATCCCTTCTCTGCGAGACGCTGCGCGAACGGCTACGCTCAGGGCAAGTGGGCATGGGTTATTTATTATTCTCTCCCCCTGCTTCCCCTGCTCCCCCTGCTCCCCCTGCTCCTCTACTCCCTGCTCCCCTGCTTCTTCTAATGCTGACTCAAAGCCAAATTGACAAGCAGGTAACTCGTCTGGTATAGAAAAAATTGTTTCCTCTGTGATTTCTGTTGGTAATTGGTGACAAAAATTTAAAGCTTGCTTTAAGGTTTCCGAACCAAACCAACTAATGGGCGCAATTTCTCCCCAACCGACTTTACCTGTTTCATCACTAAGACGAAGGATAATACCCTCCCGAATCTCCCAAGTACCATGATTGGTAGTAAGCGATCGCCCGAATTTTCGTTGATAAGGACGAAATTTAAACTTATAATTCACCACGCAACAATCAAGCTAACTTATTAGTTTTCTCAACTAACAACTGACCACTAACAACTGACTAAACCATAAATCCCAAACCAAACAATAAGCAGCTCCAAAAATGCATTTTGACGGCGATGAATTTACAGTTACTAACTTTTTCTGGTAAATGATGATTTTGTTGGACGTGACGACATAATTTGATGGCATAAGGCAAACTCAGCCAACTTAACAATGTCCAGCCTGGGAAAATGCCGAGTAATACAAACAACAAGGTTAAAGGATAAATACTGCCGGTGAACCAGTATAGGAGTTGAGCAGCTTTTGTCGTACCCAACCGCACAACAGGCGATCGCTTACCTGCGGCTATGTCATCCTTAACTTGGTGAAAGTGGGAGCAAAACAAAATTAAAGTTGTGGGAATGCCTACAATTATCGAGGCTGCTAAACTTGTCATTGACCAAGTTTGAGTTTGGCTGTAATATGCTGCCGTTACTGCTAAAGGCCCAAACGCAAAAAAGCAAATAATCTCCCCTAAACCTTGGTATCCTAAGCGAAAGGGCGGCCCTTGATAAGCGTAGCCTAAACCACAACACAGCAGAATTATCCCGATCACAGTGGGGTCTTTTTGCCAAGTAGCGATCGCTATTATTCCCAACAAGCCTGAAATTAAACTTAAATTTCCTAACCAGAATATTAATTGCTTATTACCAGTTAAATTCACCAAAGAATGATGTTTGTTTTGATCGATTCCGGTTTCAGAATCGAAAACATCATTACTGATATTTTCCCACGCCAGAATTAAAATTGCCGCAGCTACAAAAGTAGAAAATACTACTAAATTAAATATTTTGGTTTCTGCAAAAGCAACCGCTGTTCCTACCCAAATGGGCATAATTGCAACGCTATACATTGGCGGTTTAATTGCCGCCATCCATAACTTAGTTTTAGGATGTGAAACCTGCTTTGTAGTCATCACTCGTGATTAATTGATTACCAGCAATTTACTTACATGTGAAATTTTACAATTTTCAGGGACACCCAATATTGTTTAGGTGCGAAATCTTATAGATTTTGATGTGGCTAGTTAACCTTCCTTTAGTTTGGTTGCAACCCAAAACTGGGTATGGCTTGTCAGCGTCTGAGAACACCACAAACAAGGCAAACCATACTCTGGTGAAATGGCAACTTAATATGTTACCTGTAGAAATACGACCACGTTTAATTACACTTTAGGAAGATAACTTAAAAAAAGTTTACTATTGCTATATCCATGACAGTTTCACCATGTCGCCACAACTTCTTTGTCAAACACAAAGATTTATATCAATTTCTGTTATCTGTTCAAAAAAGTTGTCTTAAAAATGATTGCAAGCAAATTGTCAGTATTTCGCTAGATATTGACTGGAGAGATCCTTTAGTTGTATTAGCTCAACTTACGCAAGCAAATGAAATAAATTT
>JBBSOP010000425.1:0-4748 GCA_038259655.1 Chroococcales cyanobacterium | reverse complement strand
TCTCATAAAATTTTGAACAACAAGATACATCATTGATTATTGTTACTAATTCCAGTCAAGCCAATCAAACACATTCTGGCTAATTAAATACGTATGTACTACTGGCTAGCGATCGCACTGTGCCAGTTGCGTAAGTCCTGATTAATAAGAAAATTATTCAATAATTAACTTAGATTAAAAACTATTGTTTCTAAATACAAAACTAGAGTTAGTAGCTTTTTTTAATGAGCGTTTCGACTGTTTTATACGCTCAAAATTAACCGTAAGTTTTCTGATAGACTACCATAAAAAAATTGCATTGTAATTATCAACTAAGTAATACTCCCTACCAAGCATAATCCTTGACAGCTAGTGATTTCAGCTAGATAATCGTGGAAAAAGCTGAAAAAAAATCACCAAATCTTCACAAGGAATCTAGTGATTTTACATCTACTTAATCTGACGAAGGTCAGAGGTGTAAAAGTAATTGATTCGCTGATAATAGCAATCGAGAGTACAAATTAAATACATATCAGCTTACCTATGTTTCAGCCACAAGGATTTGAGCAAAAGTCTATAAGTACCTCACTAGGTAAAATGGCTTACTATACTGCCAGTGGTTTACCTTGGCAGGACAATGCGATCGCAGAGTCTGATCGGGAAACTTTAGTGTTCCTGCATGGCTTTGGGGGTGGTTCTTCTGCTTATGAATGGTCGAAGGTGTATCCTGCTTTTGCTCCTGAGTACCGTATTTTAGCTCCAGATTTAATCGGCTGGGGTAGATCCGAGCATCCAGCCCGCAACTATAAGCTAGAAGATTATTTAACCACGATTCGAGAATTTTTCCAGCAAACCTGTACAGGCCCAGTCACAGCGATCGCTTCTTCTTTAACTGCGGCGTTGACAATTCGAGTTGCGATCGCCCATCCTGATCTCTTTAAGTCTTTAATCTTGACTACACCTGCGGGACTTTCTGACTTTGGCGAAGACTACTCCCGCAGCTTTTTTGCTCAGTTAGTTAATCTTCCTATTGTTGATCGCTTGCTGTACAGTACTGGAATTGCCACGAGCAACGGTATTCGCAGTTTCTTAGAGCAACGGCAATTTGCCCAGCCTAATCGAATATATGAAGAAATTGTCGAAGCTTATCTACAATCTGCCCAGCAACCTAATGCCGAGTACGCGGCGCTGTCTTTTGTAAGGGGTGACTTATGCTTTGATTTGTCTCTTTACATTCAACAGTTGACAACTCCCAGCGCCATTATTTGGGGACAAAAGTCACAATTTACTGGTCCAGAAATTGGTCGCCGCCTCGCCGACAAGAATCCTCAAGCAATCCGGATGTTTCAACAACTAGAAGATGTCGGATTAACACCCCAGTTGGAACTACCAGCAGTGACAATTGGATTAATTCGGCAGTTTTTGCCTTTGCTGAATTAATTACCACTGGCTACTAACAAATATTAGCGATCGCAATTCACTAGCTAACTTGTTTGTGTGACTTGGCGATCGCTGTTATGCCAAAAAGGCACTAGAAATGAGTTAAGGAATCTGCGGGTTAATAGTGTCCAAGCAATCGGGTTTTGACACTCGGTTTACTGGTATCTTATTTTCACGCAAGTCCCTAACTTATACTCCAATACCTTTAGGATAAGAATAATTTTTAATTTACTTTCTCTTAAAATCAACGCCGAGTAAAGGCGGGGCAATGAACGCCCCGCCAGGAACTAGCTAAGGGATTCCAAATAGTCACGGATGAGGTTGCGTCGTTTGGGTTGACGTAGCTTTTGTAGAGCTTTGGATTCAATTTGACGAACCCGTTCCCTTGACAAATCAAGAGCGCGGCCGATTTCTGCTAACGAGTAAGGATGGCCATCTGCTAAACCAAACCGCATCAGAATGACATCACGTTCGCGGCTAGTTAAGTCAGCCAACAAACTATGCAAATCTTTTTGTAAAGATTCTCGCATTAGCATTTCTTCAGGAGTCACACTGTCGGTTTCGAGTAATTCGCCTAACTCAGTATCTTTATCCTTACCTACCTTAGTTTCCAGAGAAACAGAACGAGGCACTCTTAACAAAACTTCCCGGACTTGGGTAGGAGTCATGTCTAACTCAATAGCCAGGTCTTCTAAGGTAGGAGTACGACCTTTTTCTTGAGCAATTTTACGTTGAGCTTTTTTAATTTTGTTGAGCTTTTCTGTAATATGTACAGGTAGCCGGATTGTGCGACTAGAAGTAGCGATCGCTCTAGTAATTCCCTGACGAATCCACCAATAAGCGTAGGTGCTAAAGCGATATCCTTTGGTGGGGTCAAATTTCTCTACTGCACGCTCTAAACCGAGTGTACCTTCTTGAACTAAATCTAATAATTCCAAACCACGATTTTGATACTTCTTGGCAACAGACACCACTAGGCGAAGATTAGCCTTGATCATGTGTTCTTTTGCCTGGAGTCCTTGAGTCTGGACTTTCTCCAATTCTTCGACTGTCAACTTGGCAATTTCTGCCCACCGACGCTTACCATTTGCCAAAGTCGGCTTGAGATCCGATACATTTATACCAGCAGTGGTAGCCCATCTTTCTAAAGAGGGGCGGTGTCCCAATTCAGATGTTAAACGCTCTTGAACTTCAATTAACCTCAAATAAGGCGAAACTACTTCGTCCCCTTGCTTGGCAGCGTTGGCAAGTACTACACGCATCCGCAAGTAGCGCTGGACTTTTTGGGCTTCTGAAACTTCTTCATCACGCCCTAATAACCTAACTCTACCAATTTCCTGAAGATATAGACGTACCAGATCTGTACTGCGACGGTTAGTGTTAGCACCAAAGTTAGCAGGATCAGCAGCAGCTGTTTCTAGCTCCTGTAGATCATCTGCCGACAACTCACTGTCATCAACCGTGAGATCCGAGTCCAAAACCTGGCGAGATTTTGGGGTATTGTAGGCGGCATCTGCGTAAAAAGATGTTGCTGGCATAAAATCGTCTCAATGGCTCCAGGTAACAATAGATTACGGTGAGTCAGTGCTGCGGGAAGGTTTCCATCCGTAGGCAACTGCGAATCCGAAGGGTCAGCTATTCAACTGTTGCTATTGTTCCCGCGATTCAAGATGAACTAACACGGTTAAGAATTTCAGTACAGTTTTTTTTTGAAAAAAAACTGCACTATTTATTTTTCAGACATCTGAGTGTCTGATTGAACCAATAGCTATTCAAATCATGGCTAGGCTGATAATTTCAAACTACCTAGTCAACATTTCAACTTTGATATATATATAGACTGTTACTCTTGTAACGGGTATAAACATCTTTCAGTAAAAATTATGTTTATCGTTGGCATAGTCATATCTACACGACTAGGAAAGTAATATCCTGACGATTTACTAATTTTTTTCTAAGGATTATTTGGGAATAACTAGATGTGATGGATAAGTTAGTAGTTACGTAAAACAACGTTACTACCAACTTATGATTAATTAACTTTTGTAACTGGTTAATAGTCGTATTCTGGCTTGATGTCTCGCAGCATTAGTTCTTCTAGTGCTTGTCGGGGTGTGACTTCACCTTTAAGTAATCGATGAACTTCCTCGGTAATCGGGATATTAATTTTTTGCTGTTTAGCTACTTGCACCAAAACCTCACAAGTGTTAACTCCCTCAGCAGTTCCTGGTAAATTTGCCAGAGTTTCTGTAAGTGTTTGACCACAAGCCATTTGGTAGCCAACTTGGTAGTTGCGACTCAGAGGACTATTGCAGGTGGCTAATAAATCTCCTAGACCCGATAAACCGTAAAATGTTTCTGTCTTCGCTCCCCAAAAGTTGCCAATCCGAATTATTTCTGTAAGTCCACGGGTGACTAAAGCAGCTTTGGCATTGGTTCCCAGCTGTAAGCCATCGCACACACCAGCTGCGATCGCAATTACGTTTTTCAGTGTTCCTCCCAACTCTACGCCGACGGGATCGGAATTGGTATATACACGGAAACGAGGGGAAGAAAATACCATCTGTACTGATTCGGAAGCAGTCGCTACACTGCTAGCAACGACCGTTGCAGCTGGCAATGATTGTTGAATTTCTTTAGATAAATTGGGGCCTGATAAAACAACTACTGCATGGTTAGGAAATGCTGTTTGCCAAATTTGCGAAGGTGTGCAGGTAGTTTGAGGATCTAAACCTTTGGTTGCGGTAACAAAAATTGTCGTTGGAGATAACTGAAAGGACTGTACTTGAGCAGCAACATCCCTTACACCTTTCATTGATATAGCAGACAGGACTATTTGGGCATTTTGTAGCACTGCTTCTAGAGTTTCTGACCCCCGACGTGACCACAAACGCACATGATGACCATTTGCTGCTGCTAGATTTGCCAGAGATGCACCCCAAGCACCTGCACCCAAAATTGCAACCGATTGTGGATTAGTCATTGGTCAGTTTCCTTGTCTTTCTATCCTCGACTGCGGGGATAACGTTTGATTAATTCTCTTACTTGTTCTGCATGGTATGAGCTTCTAGTCAAGGGTGAGGAAACAACTTGTAAAAATCCTATTTCTTCACCAAATACCTTCCAAGCAGCAAATTGTTCTGGGTGGACAAATTCATTTACTTGTAAGTGTTTTTGACTGGGTTGGAGATATTGCCCAATTGTCAAGATATCGCAATCTACTGTTCGCAAGTCTTGCATCACCTGACGAATTTCTGCATCAGTTTCGCCAAGTCCAACCATAATACCGGACTTAGTGTATGTTGCTGGAGCAATTTGGCGTGTTTGCT
>JBBSOP010000424.1:0-4763 GCA_038259655.1 Chroococcales cyanobacterium | reverse complement strand
TTGTTATTTGCTGTAAATATAACAATAGTGTTATTTGGTGTATTTACAGTCATGGTCAACAAAAAAGATATTAAAATTCTAACAGAACTTCTTGGTTTAGAGAATGTAAAAGTCATATCACATCGTCTTCATGATGGAATTGGAATTATTTTACAAACTGAATCGAAAATATTAAATAGTATTTGTCCTAATTGTGGGAAAAAAAGCCAGAAATTGCATCAGAATCATCGACATATTATTAAAGACTTACCCTGGGGAGACAAACCAGTATTTTTAGAAATTAATAGGCGACAATTCAAATGTGATAAATGTAAAAAACCGTTTAGCGAAGACCTAGATTTTGTGAGGAAAAAAAAGGACTTATACAAAACGTCTTGCACACAAAATAATACAAGAAGTTTTAGAGAATGATATTCACAGTATCGCCTCAAAAGGAATAGTGACAACGGAAGAGATAGAACGGATGTTAAAGGACGCATCCACAGAATTATCAGATTCAAAACCTTTAAACTTAAAAAGACTTGGAATTGATGAGATCGCTCTGGTTAAATGAAAGGGTCACTACTGTGCAGTACTAGTAGATTTAGATACATCCAAACTGATTGCAATTTGAGGCGATGTCTACGACGGGCTGCGCCTACGCACACAAAAAGTGATAAGTGAAACCCTTACACAATGGGGAATTGAAGTTTTAGAACAAATAGAAGAAGTAAGTATAGATTTGTGGCAAGGGTATAAAAACCTAGTTAGAGAATTAATGCCAAATGCTCAAGTTGTAGCCGATAGATTTCATGTGATGACACAGATAAATCAAGAGTTAGATACACAAAGAAAAAATGAAAAACGAAATGTAGAAGAGTTAATCAAAAACACAAAATCAGGAGAGGATAAAGCTGAATATGAACAAATATTAGCAGGGTTAAAGAGTAGTAAATATCCTTTGCTTAAGAATGAAGATAACTTAAACGAAGAGCAATTGAAGAAACTTATTCAAGTTAAAAATGTATCTCCTATTCTGAAAGTAATGCATGAAACAAAAGAAAAGTTTAGAAAAATTTTTGATAACACTAATGATTGGTATACGGGAGTCTTTAAACTAGGTATGTGGTTGTCGAAAGCTAAAAAATATTTCCCAAAAAGCAACAATACTATTATCCGTTGGTTTGATGAAATTATTGCTTACTTTGATAATAGGACAAATAGTGGTGTGGTTGAAGGAATTAATAACAAACTTAAACTGATTAAACGTTCTGGATATGGATTTATAAATTTTGAAAATTTTAGAGTTAGATGTTTATTAAATTGGCATTCTTTTTATTAGTTTGGCATAACAAGTACTGAAGAACCAAAATCTTTTAAAGATAGCTTTTCTATAGTTAACTCATTAATATACTTAAGATGCTCAAATCCTTCTGATGAAACGAGAGTAGGGACATATACTTTGTTACTATCAAATAGTACTTTATGAGCATAAGCATCACGGTCAAAAGCATCCCAAGCTTTACCTAATTCTCTACTTAACTCATAACGGGTATCTTTTGCATAATCTGCCAAAATTTCCATAGCAGCAGAACTACCAATCTTGGCTAGCGCCTGTATACACAGAGCAGTTTCCCTCTGAGAATAGTTTGGTTTAGGAGCAAGTAAAGGCGCGATCGCATCCCCAGCTCTGGCAACCATTATCACTTCGTCATCATCTTTGGGAGGCAACAATGCCTCAGCTTGCTTAAGCACTTCAGCACGTATCGAGGATCAACTTCTACGGTTGTTTCCAAACATGCGTTCTGTCATTAACGTAAAAATGTGGCGTTATCGAGACTCTGTACTTGCGGGGTTGGTAGCGGATGGGTACACAATTATTGATGCGGATGACATCGATGAGAATGAGAGTGGGCAAGTCGGTGAGGAAGTGAAGGCTGCTTCTAAGGATTTATATACTGCCGAGTGTCAAGCGATCGCCTCTGCTGATAAACTTTCCCAAACCCAATTGAAGAAGTTGCAAGATAAACGGGCGAAAACCAAAACTGAACGACACCAGCAACGCAAAGCCGAATTATCCCGTCGCTATGAAATTGAAGTTACCCCTAATCTGGTGGAGAAAGATGACGACGGCTGGTATCCTCAGCTGCGAATGCACTATTATCTGACATTGGGGCGGGAGTATCTGACAAATCGTGATGCTAAACGGGTTAAGGCGCAAGCCGAAGCTGGGGAGAATGCTATTTGGAAACCGGACTTTAACAAGGGGCAGATGTTAAGCGCAGTGATGTTGTTGGAAGAACTGAATCTATTGCAGTTGCTTACACCTGGGGAACACTTACGAGGGTCTGACGAGAAGATACAGGAGTTAAAAGCGCTGGCTGTTCAACATCCGCACGTTCTTAAGAATTACCTGAATGTTTCGATATCGTCTAAACTTACCCCGATTGCGATCGCTCAAAAATTACTGGCGAAGATTGATTTGAAACTGGACTACGTGGATCGGTTGGGCAGCAGGGAAAACCGCCAGTGCGTTTATCAGTTTGTTTCACCCAACGATGATCGTGATTTGATTTTCCGCCAATGGTTGAGTCGGGATGAAGTGTCACAACAGGAGTCGGTGTCAGTCACCAATAATATAGATATACAAACACCAGTTACTGACACACACCATATTCCCCAAACTCTTACCCAAGGCTGGAAGGGGCTAAAACTGAGATTGCAGCAGGGGTTGGAGAGCGCTGGTCAGTTTTACCAAGAATTAGTTACAAAAGTCGGTGAGGCTGTTGGCGTTACTGATGGGGAGCCTTACTGGAATAGCTGCGTAGGGCAGTGGCAGGTGTGGGTTAACTTTGCGGGTGCGTGTAAGTCTGTGGTGTGCGATTGGTTGGTGGGGGTGTAGATCGATAAAGCTTTGGTAAAGAGTTGAGTAATTCATGCTTCAGATTTCGTCTCACCAGCTTTTTTAGAGGCCGCAATTGCACCAACTCCAAACAATAGACCTAGTAGGGAAGTGGGTTCAGGTACTGATGTAGATGAAGAACTCAGGGTAATATTGGCAGCAGAATCTTGATATATGTATGTTCCTGCCCGTCCCACTTCACCCGTCAAGGTAATTTCAGAGCTTGAAGTTTTTTCTAAGGTATATTTAGGAGCATCAAAAGCAATGCCAAAATCAACTACTAAATTCCAATTCGACCTAGAATCAAGCTCAAAATCAACATCTGGGGTTAAGTTACCGCCATTAGTAGAGCCTCTGTTCAAATTTAGATCTAGATTGTTGACGGATAGCTCCCAATCATTCAAAGTCCCGTCCTCTGAGTAAACTACGAATCCTGAATATTCGCTCTTGTCTGGCAAAAAGTTCTCCAGTAGAGGGGTAGTAGCATCGACTAAGGTAAAATCACCCGAAAATTCCTGTCTAGTTAGAATAGCTCCCAGCACGGGAGTAGCATGGAATACGCTTGTTAATACCAAACCAATCACGGCGACGCTAACTTTGGGGAGTCGAACTTGATTCATGGAAAGGTTATGCTATTTAAATTTGTTGAAGGTATGCTATCACATCCTTGGCAACTTAATATACACTCAGTACACCAAAAAGTTCTGCGATGCCTATGGTGTTCTCGTTGCCATCGCTCAAGCGAAGAAATGGGCAATACTAGTGAACTACTCAGTACCCTGACGAGTGATGAAAGGTGGGGAGTGATGGTGGAGTTTGAGGAGATTTGCCCCGATGAGTTTGCTCAATTGGTGGCAGCTGCGCCCCAGTGGGTGGCGTGGATGGCGTGAAAACTTAAATTGTATTGTGCTTGGCATAAATCAGAGGAGTCTTTCACTCTACTTCACAATGCAATATCTTCTGTATGAAATCTATTAGTTATTTTTTTCACTTAAAGCTTCGCTAACGTCAGCTAAAGTTTCATACTGTTTTAAAGGCAACTGCTTCAATGCCCGTAGAATTGCTTCGTCAATACCTTTTTCTTCTGCGTACATTAGCAATTCTTGTTTGCTAAGGGGATAAGTAACTTTATCCAAGTTTTTCTGTAACTGTACTAAGTTAACTGCAACCATGATAACTATCCTCAAAATCTCAAGTTCTGTGTTCAATAAAAAAGTTAGTTAAGGACGAAGAAAACTATCCATACTTCCTCTGTATCCTTTGACTGGAATTGATTTGGGTTGTGCTGCGTCGCTGAAGTTTGCCCTCAATAAAACATCACCTAATAAAGAAAACTTCAATACCAGTCGTCTCTAGCTTGAGGCATACTTGCCTGTAAATTCATGCCTCCAAAGTAATACTTGAGAAATAGTTTGCGGATGGCAAAGTGTATTTTCTTCTGGCTGCTTTGTACTTTAGACATCTTGCAAAAGTAACTTTTGCTTTCCGGTTGGGGAAAGGTTAAAGGGAAAATTCCATCCCTTTCCCACATGATATTCCCCAAACTCTTACCCAAGGCTGGAAGGGGCTGAAGCTGAGATTGCAGCAGGGGTTGGAGAGTGCGGGTCAGTTCTACACTGAGCTAGTCTCCAGCATTTGTGAGGCTGTTGGGGTTGCTGATGGGGAGCCTTACTGGAATCGATATTTGGGACAGTGGCAGGTTTGGGTTAACTTTGAAGGCGGGTGTAAGTCTGTGGTTTGCGATTAGACATCTCCGAAAACTATCAAAGATTTGCTGTGTCTAGCTTATAGGACGCAAATGAAAGCATCAAAAACTAGCCAGTCAATACGATAAAATAGGGATTTGAGATACTTGCTGATAATAACAAAGCCAAAATATGTA
>JBBSOP010000423.1:0-4766 GCA_038259655.1 Chroococcales cyanobacterium | reverse complement strand
CTATACTTAAGTATTCAAGTTCCCCAACATTCTTATTTTCCTAGAAAACTCTGATTTTCCGGAGGCATATTGTTTATTAAGTTTGAATTTTTAGTAAAGTTAACTTAAAGTTTATCTAGCTTGAATGGAACAGTGATTTTTGTCTTAGCTGTTGCATTAATTACCTTTAATATTGTTTCTAATTACACAAATAAATAGTAGTCATAGCCACTATGTTGTAAATGTAAACATCCCCAAAATATATCATATAAGTCAATAAAATAAATATTTGAAATGATGATTATCACCTCCAATTTTGAAAATGTATAAAATGAACTTTATTACGTTTAAATATTTCATCCAGAAATTAAGCTAAATTACTCTATAATAAGCTCGTCTTAAATATTTTCCATATTTATGTATAAGTCTTTCTGAATATTTAGTATTGATAAATACGTTGTATTAAATTTTTCACACAAATAAAAAGTAGGGTGATGAGTAACTTTATTTAAAGTCTAATATTCTATATTCTTTGCTGGACAGACATTTTAGATGCTTTTTTGTGAATTTTATGGGGAATTGGTATTACGAAAAAACTGTTTAGGAACAAGATTTAGTTAACTGAGTTATTTTGTTGGTGTATTTTTTGGATAAAAAACTCTTCTAAAGAGTAATGGGATAAGTTCATAGAAATTATTTGTCCTCCCATCAAGCGGAGACTGGCAAGAAAATCATAGCAGTCATCTTGCAGTATACCTTGCCAAGTACCATCAGGTTTGAACACTAGACTAGGTATCCACTTTTGAAGAATTTCCCAGTCACCGCCTTGACCTTTAACTTGGTATGTATCCCCTTTACCTAATAATTCATCGAGAGAACCGATGCAAATTAATACACCTTGAGAGAGAATAGCAACGCGATCGCAAATTTGCTCTACTTCACTAAGAACATGGCTATTGAAGAAAATCGTCTTACCTGCGGCTTTGAGAGATAAGATAATTTCGCGCATTTGGTAACGCCCTAAAGGATCGAGGCCAGACATTGGTTCATCTAGAAATATCAATTCTGGATCGTTAATTAATGCCTGTGCCATAGCAACACGCTGTAACATCCCTTTAGAATAGCGGCGCATCTGCTTTTTGCGAGCATCAGCTAAAGATAAACCCACTAATTCCAATAGTTGAGGAATGCGTTGACGTTGGATGCTGTGGGGAATTTGGAACAATCCAGCAGCTAGCTGTAAAAATTCCCAGCCAGTCAGATATTCATACAAGTAAGGATTTTCGCTGAGGTAGCCTATGCGTTGCTTGACATGGCGATCGCCCAACGGTTTACCAAACAGCAATCCTCGTCCACCTGTAGGGCGAATAATCCCCAATAACAGTTTTAAAAGGGTTGTTTTACCAGCACCATTAGGCCCTAGTAAACCAAAAGTTTCCCCTTTGTAAACAGTTAAAGAGCAGCTTTTCAGGGATACTACTTTTTGATTCAACCAAAAGCCAGTGCGATATACCTTTCGCAATTCAGAAGTGAGGACTATTGGCGGAGTGTCTATAGTCTGCGGGTGAAAATTAGGGGTGTCTACAACAGACTTCATCTGGGTTTAGTTACCAAAGTTACACTACTAGGTTTGTCAATTATGGCAAACCTAGTTGCTAATTGGCACTATTAATATCACCTTTACCGCGTAATTTTGACTATATTTACAAAACGCCCTTAGAACTGGGAATCATGCCAGCACGGCGGGGATCAATTTCTACTGCCATCCGCGTTGCCCTAGCAAAAGCTTTAAATGTTGCTTCAATAATGTGATGAGAATTAATGCCATCCAGTTGCCGAATGTGCAGGGTCATTTGGCTATGGTTTACCACTGCTACAAAAAATTCCCGCACTAATTGGGTGTCGTATGTACCCACCCGTTGGGTAGGAATTTCTAAGCCATAGCTGAGGTGAGGGCGACCAGAAAAGTCTAGTGCTACCTGAACTAAAGCTTCATCCAACGGTGCAAGAAAATTTCCAAAACGGATAATACCCTTTCTGTTGCCTAATGCTTGACTAAAAGCTTGTCCTAAAGTAATGCCTACATCTTCATTGGTATGGTGGTCATCAATTTCCCAGTCTCCTGTAGCTCTGACATCCAAGTCAATTAGACCGTGGGAGGCAATCTGATGCAACATGTGATCTAAAAATGGAATGCCGGTAGCTGCCGTACAGGTTCCTGTACCATCCAAGTTAACGGTGACTTGGACATCAGTTTCACCAGTAGTGCGGTGAACAGTGGCAATCCGAGAAGTTTGAGTAATTTGGCGATCGGTTATTTGCATAAGTAATGGGGCATTGGGCATTGGGCATGGGGCATGGGTCATGGGAAAGAGGCATGGGGCATGGGAAAGAGGCAGCACTTCGACTACGCTACTTCGACTGCGCTCAGTACAAGTCAGTGACCGGGGTAGGGTGCAGGGTGCAGCACTTCGGCTACGCTCAGCGACCGGGGAATGAAGAATGTCTTGAATTTGTTCATAATCTTTCTTTCTCCTTGTCTCCCTGCTCCCTGGTTACTGAGCGCAGTCGAAGTATGCTCCCCTGCCTCTTTTCCCTATCCCCTATGACCAAATCGTATTACATTCCCATGATTTCATATCCTGCATCTACATACAGGACTTGTCCTGTAATGCCACTAGCTAAATCACTAGCCAAGAAAGCAGCAGTATTGCCTACTTCTTGCTGAGTTACGGTGCGTCGCAGGGGTGCAACTTCTTCTACATGATGAATCATATCCAAAATGCCGCCTACCGCTGAAGATGCCAAAGTCCTAATTGGGCCGGCAGAAATGGCATTCACACGAATATTCTGTGACCCCAACTCAGCAGCTAAATAACGTACACTTGCTTCCAATCCTGCTTTAGCGACTCCCATGACGTTGTAGTTAGGAACTGCTCTTACACCGCCCAAATAAGTCAAGGTGATGATGCTACCTCCCTGGGTCATCAAAGGTTGAGCTGCACCACTTAACTGTACTAATGAGTAAGTGCTGATTTCTAAAGCGGTGTTGAAGCCAGAGCGAGAGGTTTGGCTAAAACCTCCGGTCAAATCGTCTTTGCTGGCAAAGGCAAGACAGTGAATGAGAATATCTAGCTTGCCCCACTTATCTTGGATAGTTTCAAAGGTAGACTGAATCTGTTGATCATTTTGGACATTACAGGGAAGAAATAAGCTGGGGTTGAGAGGTTCTACCAATTCTGCAACTTTTTTCTCCATTTTGCCTTTGTCATCTGGCAGGTAGGTAATACCCAAATTTGCTCCTGCTTTGTGCAGTTGTTGAGCAATCCCCCAGGCGATTGACCGGTTATTGGCAATACCCGTAACCAGAGCGTTCTTTCCAGTTAGATTAAGCATAAAAATTGTCAATGCAAGCAATCACTAGGAGCATACTAGAATCTGATACCGACTTGCCATCAAAGATCATAATTGAGGCATCAGCAAAATTGAGAGGCACAAAGAGGAGGAGGAGAGAGAAAAAAGTTGCTTCTTCATCTTTTTTTACTCTCTCATTGCCCAAATGCTATTTCTAAATTCAACTTGATATGAGCCAAGTTTATTTATGTTTTGCATATAATTTGCAAAAATAATTATTAGGAAGTGTGTTTTCTGCAAAAAAAATTCTCGATATTCCTTAAGATATTCTCAAGATATCGTGAATTTTTCCACAAAAAACCTGATGGCCACAACTGTGGAAGTACTTATAACAACTACTAGCTAAAAATATGAAAAATTATGTATCATTATGAACAAATAACTATCAAGTTTTGGGTTTGAGTATAGGAACGAACAGAAAGGTTGACGGTGCTTTATTAATTTTTCAGGTGTATTCTTAGGTAATCAGTTTTTGTTTTTCCGGCATTGGGTAGGGGAAGGGAGATGATCGTGACACAAGATAAAGCCCTAGCAAATGTTTTTCGTCAGATGGCGACTGGAGCGTTTCCGCCGGTTGTAGAAACTTTTGAACGCAACAAAACAATTTTTTTTCCCGGCGATCCTGCCGAACGAGTTTATTTCCTTCTCAAGGGTGCTGTTAAACTTTCCAGGGTGTACGAGGCAGGAGAAGAAATAACGGTAGCATTGCTGCGGGAAAATAGTGTTTTTGGTGTGTTGTCATTATTGACAGGAAACAAGTCAGATCGGTTTTACCATGCGGTGGCATTTACTCCTGTGGAATTACTATCGGCACCAATTGAACAGGTGGAGCAAGCACTCAAAGAAAATCCAGAATTATCGATGTTAATGCTGCGGGGTTTATCTTCGCGGATCTTACAAACAGAGATGATGATTGAAACCTTAGCTCACCGAGATATGGGATCTAGGCTAGTGAGTTTTCTATTAATTCTCTGCCGTGATTTTGGGGTTCCTTGTGCTGATGGAATCACAATTGATCTGAAATTATCTCATCAGGCGATCGCTGAGGCCATTGGTTCAACTCGCGTTACCGTCACCAGATTACTGGGTGACTTACGGGAAAAAAAGATGATTTCTATCCACAAAAAGAAGATTACTGTGCATAAACCTGTTACCTTAAGTAGGCAGTTCACTTAAAAGCAATTGGGATAATGGGAGTTGGACTGTGTTGTATTTTTAAAAGAAACCACCCTAATAGCTGGAATCAAACCTCAAATCTTGAGTAATTTCAGCTATTGCCAATCTCCCCCTCCTCCACAGATAATGATTGAAAGTAGTAGGCTGTATCTGGAAGCATTTCGGTAGCTGAAGATGACCACCGGGTACATCCTCAT
>JBBSOP010000422.1:0-4769 GCA_038259655.1 Chroococcales cyanobacterium | reverse complement strand
CGGGATTATGTGATTACTTCGCTCCGTTATCACTGCGCTCGTAATGACGATTTAAGGGGTCTATAACGCCTGAAACCCTTTCAGATAGTACTTGTGTGTACACCGTAGCCCACCGTGGGGGAGAGGTTTGGAGAGGGGTGTTTTAGAACTGTCGAACTCACGTTGGTTTATTTACATTTACAAAAAACAATGCCCGGAGGGATAAACAATCACTAACATCTGTCAGTCATCGCATACCCCTCCGGGCAGAATCATCAACTAGCTAAGAGCGTTAATAGCGTAGTCGAGGTAAGAGTTAGCTTCAACAGCAGCATCACCGCTTTGACCGTGGTTAGCTTTGATATGCTTCAAAGCTTCAATGTACCAGCTAGGAGACAATTCAAATGTGCGGTTGATTTCAGCCAAACCACCGAGCAAGAAATCATCCAATGGGCCTGTACCACCAACAACTAGGCAGTAGGTAACGATGCGAATGTAGTAACCAATGTCACGAACACACTTGTCTTTACCAGTTTGAGTAGAAGCGTAGTTAGGGCCTTGGGTGCTGGTGGTGTAGGGGAACTTTTGGTAAACTGCATTTGCAGCACCTTGAGCCAAGTTTTGAGCATTGGAAGTCAAAGCTTTAGCAGCTTGTAAGCTAGCTTCAGCTTGACGGAAGCGACCAAATGCAACTTGGATTTCGGTAGAGCTGAGGAAGCGTCCTTGAGAATCAGCAGCAGATACTGCTTCGGTTAGAGGGGTTTTCATGGTTTACTTATCTCCCAATTATTTTGTGAAAAATGTAGCAGCAAAATCGTTACAGATAGCGACTCATATATCAGTCACTGTTTCAGCAATTAACAACTAAGCAACAGCAGAAGCAGCTTTATCAAAATAGCCACTTAGTTCAGAAACGAGGCTATTGCAATCGCCTCTGGTGATGCCATTGTTATTGTTAGCGATCGCGATCGCTGCATCCTTCATTTTCTTAACGCCCACTGCTACAGAAGCACCAGGAGTACCCAAAGCTTGGTAGGTTTCCCGTAGACCATTTAAGCAACGATCATCTAAAACGCTAGCGTCTCCAGAGAAGGTAGCGTAGGTGATGTAGCGCAAGATAATTTCCATGTCGCGCAAACAAGCAGCCATCCGACGGCTGGTGTAAGCATTACCACCAGGAGCAATCAACTGAGGTTGCTCAGCAAATAGCTCACGAGCCGCATTCGCAACAATCGCTGATGAACTGCTGGTAATACGGTTAACGATGTCCATGCGCTTGTTGCCATCAGCAACCATGGAACTCAGTGCATCCAGTTGGGAAGCACTTAGGTATTCACCCCGTGCATCAGCCTGAGAAACCACCTTTGCAAATGCGTCTAACATAAACTCAATCTCCTAATATGTTTTTAGTTGAGTACGGTTTTGATCACAACCGAATTTGGTTAAGTTTGGCGTAAGACTGCTTAAACAGTCTAAGGAAGGCAAAGCCAGTTGATGAGTCACTGGCGAAATGTCTCCCTTTCTTCCGACTAGGAAACTTGGAAGATTTTACATTTCTTAAAAGATTGAATGAACTGAATCTCAGGTTACTGGACAACCTGCACCTGTTTCTTAAGCTTGCATTTCAACCTTTTTTTCAACCTTCTTTCTTTTATACTATGTCGTTGGATCATTTTTTGTTACGAATTATCATGAGTTTTGATCACTTTCCGTAACTTTACTTTACAAATGATTCATAATTGTCAATTTTCTCTCCAAGTCAAACAAAAAGCCGTGTATATATTCTTCAGTCCACTCGGTTCCATAAAAGCGGGTGAACATGCCCCTTGCTGGGTCTTTTTCAGCCCGATAGCGTAGATAGCGCAGTTGAGCTTGTTCAATATCCGCTAAAGCATGGGAATCGGTGACTGGTTCTGCCTGATCAACAAAATTTAGGTAAGCCTGGAGATATTCTTTAAAAGCTGCAAATACATGGGTTTCTACTGTCTCATCTTGCTGTGTGCGAGTCCAGAGAAACGCTGGCGAGAAAAAGGGACGTGCTTCTTCTGGGAAATCTCCCCCCCACGGGAGATGTTGTTGATATGCTTCAAAGATGGACAATATGGGTTGTGTGTACTTTGCTTGGTAGGCTGGATCATCTCGAAATAGCGGTTGCATATCTAGGGCAATCAGGTGTCCTCCAGGAAGGGTTACAAGGTCTGCACCGAAAAAAGGCAAATCGTAGTTTAGGTGAGGAAAAATCACAAAGTTGAGAACTTGTAGCGATTTTCCACCTTGGACATGAGCAGCTCGAATTTGCCGTAGTTTCGGAGATTGAAAGCCAGTACTGGTAGTTAGTACTTCTTCTTGATGTTTGCCCTTGCCTACTAGGGCTGATTTACTCTCAAATCCTGGAGGAATGGGATAAGGTTGCAAGTCTAAGCGTTCTTGTAATAGAGCGATCGCATAGTCTAAAAAAGGCTGATATAAAGTCATGATAAATCTGATTACTTTTTGCCTACTCCAGCAGCTAATGGCACTGCATCCTCAAATAAAAACTCATACAAAAATTGCTCTGACCATTCATGGCCAAAGTAGCTGCTGAATAAACCAGATGCAGGGTCACGCTCAGCGCTGTATTGATCGTAGTCTTTCTGTGCTTTGACAATTCGTCGAATGTCTTCTGGGTCAGTTAAAGGTGTAGCTGACTCTAACATCTGCCAGTAAAGATTTAGATAATCTTTAAACGCTGAAAATACCCTTGTCCTCACGGTTTCGGCATCTGTTTTGGCAAACAGCAGATATTTTGAGAAGTACTGGTTAGCATCGTAGAACTTCATTTCTAAATCTTGCGCTAAATCAGGATACTTTTCATGCAAGGCTTTCAGAGGATGAATATACTTTTTTAAGTAAGCTTCGTCCTGAAACAACGGCTGAAAGTCCATCACAATCAAATTTTTTACTTGACCAAACGATAAAAAGTCTACGCCGAGTAACGGTAAATCGTAGTGGTGACTGGGATAAATAACACTATTGAGAATTTGGGCGCTTGCTCCTGCATCAATACTGGTATAGCGAATTTTGCGAAACTCTGGACATTGATAACACCAACTATGAATAGTAGCGGGATTTCTGCCGCGATCGCTTGCTTGATACTCTAACCCTGTGGGAATTGGGCGACTTTGTAAATTAAACCGTTGAAATAAAGATTGTTCTAGATGTTGAATAAAGGTTCTATACATCAATGTTATGCACTCATATACCTTTAATCCTTGAGAATACGAAACATCGTGAATCCGCGTCCCATTTCTCATAAATAAAGCAACAATCCTTAATTTTTGGACACTTGTACTAAGCGTAGCCGAAGTATGGGGCATTGGACATTAGTTATTATTCTCTCCTTGTCCCCTTGTCCCCCCTGCCTCTTCCCTAATCTCTAGACAAATTACGTTGCATCATCTGTGCTAAAACTTCTTCAGACACACAGCGCCTTTCGGAGCAATAAGTCATTAAATAAACGCCGTTCATCATGCGAACTGTGCTAGCGCGTACCCTAAAGTCATCTGTAAGAAACCAACAGCGCTCTTGACCTTGATTGTTGTCATACTCTGTATCAATAGTCAAAATGCCATCTTGACCAAACCAATAACGACTGACTACCGGAATCTTTTCTACATAGCCTTGGTTACGCAACAGTTTACCCGATCGCCCCGTCTCATCATCCGGTACATCAACTAAAACTGCTGCATAGTCTGGATTCGGTTGTTGTTCATCCAAGTTATCTTGCCACATAAAGCTGGCTCCCCCCATCGATTTGGCTGGGTCAATTTCTTGTTGTTCACAAATAGTTTTAACCCTGGGGTCATCTTTGGTAATGATGCCTATATGCAGGTTCGATTCTCCTGACTCATCAGCCACCAAATCAAAGTGATGCACGGTGCGCTGGATAAACCAGACTCCTTCGCTTTTACTAAAAAAGTCAAGCATCGTCATGGGGGGGATGAGTCGCATCGTTTTTCTACCTCAGAGTGCCTCTATTTACGCTAGCGGGTCAGTTGTCAATAGTCAGTTGTCAGTTGTTTTTTATCTGGTTTAATACCCTATCCCCTTGTGGGTAGAGTTTTTATCCTACGACGATTGCGGTCACAATTGCTGATAGATTTTGTAGAGTTTCAGACAACCGAGAACAGCTATAATACCCCTAAATAATTGATCTCAACTTATGGAGATACACAAACCATCCCCGGAAATTTTAGCTGCTATCAAGGCAGGGGCAGATCTTAATCAAGAAGACTTATATCAATTGAATTTTAGTGGTCTTGATCTACAAGGAGCTAACTTAAAAAAAGCTAATTTGATTGGAGTTAATCTCGCTCAAGCAAATTTGAGGGATGCAGATTTGAGTCAAGCTGATCTCCGGGGAGCAGATCTAAGCAAAGCTGTTTTGAAGAATGCCAATTTACAGGGAGCCTGTTTACATCGGGCAAATCTCAGTGGGGCGGATCTGAGTGGGGCTAATTTAGAAGGAAGTAAGCTGCAAGTATCCCGCTATGATAGCCAAACGATTTTTCCGGCAAAATTTGCCTACAAAAGCTCAGGGGCGGTTGGGCCTGGTGCTAACCTGAATGGAGCTTATCTCAATACTGCCAACTTACGGGATGCTGATTTACAGGGTGCAAGTATGCTGGGGGCGTACCTCGGCGGCGCTGATTTGACAGGAGCAAATTTAAAAGGTGCTAGGCTCAGTAGTGCTGACTTGCGGAGAGCTTTTTTGACGGGTGCTTATCTGCGAAATGCTCGGTTAAATGGGG
>JBBSOP010000421.1:0-4795 GCA_038259655.1 Chroococcales cyanobacterium | reverse complement strand
TAATGCCACTTTTTCACCAGGATGAATAATAAAGTCTAAGTCTTTAATCACATAATCATCGTCTTTGTAGGCAAACCAGACATGTTCAAAACGGATTTCTCCTAATTCCGGCGTGGTTTGGAGGTTTTCTGATGACAAATCGGCAGCAATTTCGTCAATGTAGCCGAATTTAGCATCAAACATCGAAAAACGCGTATTAACAGTAGGGCGATCGCGGATTTCTATCGGTTCATCTAAAATATCGCTAACACGTTCAATAGCAGTAAATCCAGCTTGAATAACAGTGAATTTTTCGGCAAAATCTTTGAGAGGATCGAATAATCTTTGGGCATATAAAACAAACGCAGATAACGTCCCAAAAGTGAGATTATTTCCTAACAGTAACCAACCACCCAGCCAAAGCACACCTCCAATAGCTACCAAGCCAATCCATTCCAGGGTTGCAGAAACCGCTGAATCATAAAAAATGGTTTGATCTACTTGTTTAGTGTAGCGTTCGTTGCTGTTGCGAAAAACTTGGGCATTAAACTTTTCTCGCCGGAACAACTGCACCACGTTCATTCCAACTACATTTTCTTGTAGCTGGGAGTTCAAAATTGAAAGTTCTTCCCGTGCTTTGTAGTTGGCTTGGCGATACTGCTGCTGAAAGTAAATAATCATTGAAGTGATAGGTAAAAGGATCACCAATAGCAAGCAAGCAAGTTGCCATTGGATAGAAACCATCACGCCAATAATCACTAACATCGAAAATACATTGGATACAATCCCGATCGCTCCAGTAGAAAAGACATCTCCCAAGACTTCTACGTCACTAGTCAGTCTAGTAATTAATTTACCTACAGGTGTGCGATCAAAAAAACGCACTGCTAGAGATGTGACGTGATGAAATAAGTCCCGGCGAATTGCAGCTGTGATTTGTTGTCCTAGTTTCTGTAGCAGATAACCCTGAACACCTGTTACTATCAGTCGTATAGTAATTGCAAACAATAAAAGCCCTAAAAGAATGTTTAACCCTTGCGATAAGGGGCGATTCCTAAGAAACTCGTAGGTACTTGACTCATTGCGAATTAAAGAAATAATTTGTCCAATCAACAGCGGCTGTACAGCCCCTGCTACGGCTACCAGCACAAGTAAAACCATTACTACTGCCAGTATTCCTCGGCTATGACGGACATAAGGGACTAAACGCAGAAATAACCGCCAGTCATTGTTACGCTCACGGCTTTTTCTATAAGATTTTTTCAAGGATTGGTAGATGCTCATAGTAAGAGCATTATATTAATTTTACAATCGGAAAAACACGTCTTTTATAGCATTTCTATGTTTATTTTGATGCCATGCCTGACAGGGGGGCAGGGAGCAGGGAGCAGGGAGCAGGGAGCAGGGGGAGTAAGAAAAATAAAATCTGAATAAATTGGATAATTTATTTTTTGGAGTTCCCTAAGACACTTCACCGTATTAAACAAATCTTATTGGAATCGAGGACTAGGTACAGAAGCATCTATAGCTACATTAAAGTGCGGTTTTGGGGAAATAGGGCTAAATCGCATAGTAGCGATCGCTCATCCAGAAAACATTGCTTCAGTGCGGGTGATTCAGAAAATTGGCATGAAGTACGAAAAAGATGCCCGCTTTTACAATACAGATGTCGTGTATTGTGCTGTAGTGCATGAAGCATGGTAGGTTGAGAAGCGATCGCTAATTGTTAATGGTAAGACTGCGATCGCAATTTTTTCTAAAATCTTCCTCACAATATTTCATTAATACTAAACACCTATATAGGAATATTTATTTATTCATCAAATCTTTCATTTATCTGGTTGGGTTGTTTGACGACTTAATGAAATCGGACATGAAGTTAGACCACCTAGCAACACAAGCACCTGAGACTGAATTAATCTGAAAATTTTATAAAAGTTGAGTTTTTCTACATCTAAAAAATAAACAATATATATTTTAACAAAATTCTACCCTAAGTAGGATTGCAAAAATACTGCAATTTTAATGTAAAATAAAAAACGATTTTCTAAATTGCTCTATCATTTAGCAAATGTGATGTTACAGCCGTAATCTGAGACTTAATAATTTAGTTTGAGATTAGCCAAATGATCAGCGTCAATCAAAATAAATCCTAGGAGGCTAAAAACTAAAATATTAGTAAATTCATAACTAATAATAGTATTGGACATCAATTTTGCTAAAAAAATGTAAAGTTTTAATGAAAGATGCGGAAAAATTTGAAGCATGATTTTCTAATTTTCTATTTTGTTCATCTATCTAAGGATTGAAAGTTTATTTTTGAAATTTTGGTCTTTAGCTAGTTGTGTAATTAAGGTAAAAATTGGAAAATATCATCAATATGTACTTATTTTTCCTCTCTTGAATCTTGAATATTAGCAGATGTCATAATCGCCAAACGCAATCATATTTGCGTAATTCAATAATCTTATTGATGTACAGGTGAAACAAATTTTTTTTGTTTGCACTATCTAGCATGACTGAGTGTAGTTTCCTTGAATAAGAAATCACTTCAGTTGAGAATTACTCTAATTTTTTTGTGAGGATATTTACATGGGTAGTTTATTTCAATTGTCGTCAGCAAGAACAACTTTGCTAGCTCTAGGACTGACAGCAGCTACAGTTAGTCCTTTAGCCATCGCTGGTTTGGCATCAGCCCAAACCCCTGTTCCAACTGAAACACCAGCTACAACACCATCGCCAGCTGCTGCTCCTAATTTTTATGATGTTAGTGCAGATTATTGGGCATATCCGTTTATTCAAGCCTTAGCGCAAAGAAACATTATTGCGGGCTTTCCTGATAATTCTTTTAAGCCTAATCAATCTGTGAGTCGGGCTGAATTTGCAGCGATGATTCAAAAAGCTTTTAATCAACCTGCGGTGCGTCAATTAAGTTCAGGTGGATTTAGAGACGTTCCTAGTAACTACTGGGCAATGTCTGCTATCCAAAAAGCCTACGAAACTGGGTTTATGGCAGGTTATCCGGGAAATGTGTTTTTGCCAAATCAGCAAATTCCTAAAGTTCAGGCGATCGTTGCTCTTAGAAGTGGTTTGAATTTAACTAGCAGCGGCACCCCAGTTGATGTTAATACTTACTACACAGATGCCTCAGCTATCCCCAACTATGCTGTCAATGATGTAGCGACAGCAACACAATCTAATATAGTTGTCAACTATCCCGATGTTAAACAACTTAACCCCGTAACTCCTCTAACTCGTGCCGAAGCGGCAGCAATTTTATATCAAGCTTTGGTTAAACAGGGACAGGCACAACCCATTGCCAGCAATTTTGCGGCTGCTAATTATATCGTTGCAGGTGGCAGCACTCAAAGCACTAACGATATTGTTTCCCTTGCTGCATCTAGTAGTTCTTTTACCACCCTGACTTCTTTATTAAAGACAGCAGGTTTAACAGATATTCTGCAACAGCCAGGGCCTTACACAGTGTTTGCTCCCACTGATGAAGCATTTGCAGCTTTGCCACCTAGCACGTTACAGCAGTTACAGCAGCCAGAGAATAGAGAGCTATTAATTAAGATCTTGAGATATCACGTTATTCCTGGTGAACTAACTGCTAGTCAACTCTCAGGTGGAGAAGTAAAAACCTTCGAGGACTCATCTGTAAATATTAAAGTTGATAGTGCTACCAATCAACTTTCGGTTAATGACGCTAGAGTTCTTCAACCGGGTGTATCAGCTGCTAATGGTGTCATCTATCCAATTAATCAAGTCCTTGTACCACCTAATCTAAACGCCGGCCAGTCACAAGACGGCACTACTCAAGGAAAAAATCCTAATGATGTAACCCCAGGTAGATCTACTCGTGGTGGTTCTAGTTATATTGGTGTTGCTGGTAATATTGGCTTAAGCGGCGATTCAGCTCTTGGCGATACTAACATTGCAGTGATTAGCAAAGTTGGTTTGACACGTACTATATCAGTACGACCATCAGCCGTTTTTGGTGACCAGACAATAGTTTTAGTTCCCGTTACCTTTGATTTTGCCTCACGCTCAGTAGATGCTTTGGGTGAACAAACGTTTTCTATATCTCCTTATGTAGGCGCTGGCGTAGCTATTGACACTAGTGACGATGTTGATTTTGGCTTCCTACTCACTGGCGGTGTAGATTTTCCTTTAAGTTCTCGCTTCACCATCAACGGTGCTGTCAATGCCGCTTTTATGAATGACACTGATGTCGGTCTTTCACTAGGTATTGGTTACAACTTTTAGAAGATTAATCTCAGGCAGAGATCTCAAAAATTAAAGAGCAATGTGTTTTCCCCCGACTAGCTGATGCTATGTCGGGGGTTTTTAAATCAAAAGGCCAAGAATATATCGATAATATAATGTCAACTCAAGAATCTACTGATTGACCTTGTAACCAATCTTCCAAATCTGCAAGAGTAGAGAAATCCAACAACGCCTCGCCTAAAGCTTCCAAGTATTCTAGCGATAACCCTTGAACCTGAGATAACAACGCATCAGGAATTGCACCTACTTTTCTGTTTAATAGTTTTAGGATAAGCGATCGCGCTTCTTCTTCTCGTCCTTCTTCCTTTACGTCCCGAACAGCTCGTGGTTCTTCTAAATTTAATCCCAACATCGCTTCAATCTCCTCTCGACTTAAGGTAGAAAACTTATAAACTATAATCGTCGTCACTAAATCTAACGTGAGTTCGATGAACCTCTCCCCAACCCCTCTCCCCTTGGGCTACGGTGTACACACAAGTCCAAGTAAAGTAATAACAGAAGGAGTTGTGGGGAGTAAAAGGCAGTG
>JBBSOP010000420.1:0-4852 GCA_038259655.1 Chroococcales cyanobacterium | reverse complement strand
CAGGGTTAGCATACACTTTTTTACCTTGTGCTAAAGCTGATAGTTGGGCAGCAATGTTAAACTATTTTGACTTGGCGCGACTTCCTGAAGCTGATTTTACAGTCGGAGGAAGAAACTATGGTGTTTATGGCCATGACTGGCGGATTGTATCACCAACGGTATGGCAGGAAATTTTGGCAAAAAAAGAGGTGGGAACTGCCGTAGAATCTGGAGATAACGCTTTAGTTAGTGAATCTTTATTAGTTTTTAGTCAGCCAGATTTTGTAGAAGCAGTGCAGAACGTGTTACGTAACTTTAACCGTCCCGATATATTACAGAATAATCTCTTAATGCGATCGCGCAGCGTGTCCGAAATACTCTCAGACTTAGTGAAGCAACAAGTTATCACAAAAGTCAGTATCAGCCAACGCATTAAAGTTTTACAAAATATTGTCAAACAAGCAGCGGAGTCTTTACAAGCATCCCCCCGCGATCAAAAACTCTACCGCGCTATTTATCGAACTTACTTAAATCCTGCTTCCACTCAAGAACAAGCAGCTGAATTACTAGATTTGCCTTTTAGTACTTATCGCCGCCATCTCAAAACCGGTGTAACAAGAGTTGCAGATATTTTATGGCAAAGAGAAATTAGCTAATACTGGGGGTTTGTAAAAAACTTGACAAATTATCCCGCAGCCAATTTCTAAAAGCTTGAATTGCTTGGCTGCTACCAACAACTTGACTTTGCTTGACGTATTGATTTACTAGCTCAATTATCGGAATATCTGGAAAAGTAGGGCTAAAATTTGATTCTACATATTTTCCACCTTGTAAAACGTTAATTTGTAAGCCTTGTTTTCCATATCGCCAAAGTTCTGATACTGCCAAAATTTGGTAATTATCTAATTGCGTTCGAGAAGTTAAATCAATCTCTATGGCTAAGTCTGGGGGTGGATCTACACTTAAATTTATGCGATTTTTGCCAATAACTGCCGCTTGATTTTGAATGTAAAAACAAGTATCCGGTTCTACTCCCTGACTCATTTTTTCGTTTTTTAGGGTGGTTGAACCTAAAGCATCATAATTGATACTAAGTTCATTTAGTAAAATTTTGACTATATCGCCAATAATTTCTTTAGCTTTTTCATGTTCTGGTAAGGGAACCATAATTTCTAAAAAACCATGACTATAAGAAACTCTGGCAGCGCGATGTTCTCCCAATTCCGCCAAAATATTTTCAAATTGCTGCCAACTAACGTCCTCAAGTAACAGTTGCTGTCCTGGTTGAATCCTCAATTGTCTTAACTCTAAAAGCATAAAGATTCATCAACTCTTTTACTGCTGTACAAACAATAATATCTAAATATTCGGATTTTTGACCAAGATTAAAGATAAATCCTTTCCGTCTTTGCGTCTTTGCGCCTTTGCGCGGCAGTCGCTTCAAGTCGGGAAACCCGCCCAACGCGCTGCCTTGCCTTTGCGTGAGCCAAATAAAATTCATCCCATCAATCAGCAACGCCAAACAAGAAGCACAGATGTTAAAGTTTCAAAAATTAAAGACTGAGATTCAACCAAAAAAGTTGTTCAGCCTGTGACAAGCTAAATTCAAAGTAACCTATTATGCACAAAGCAGTTACTAAAAATATCAAGATATAAGGTTTCATATTTTCCTTAAACAAACTCGCAACTAATCACTCATTAATTCATATCGATTCTTGAAAAGAACGCTACAGATTCAAACCAGTAAATTAAGCTTGAATCTGGCTTTAACAATTACGAATTATGAGTTAAGCGTTTCATTTTACGCTTTAACATTAAACTGCCACCAAAAAGGCCAAACACTACTGTCGCTGCAATTGATGAGGGTTCAGGGACATTTGCAGGAGCGCTACCGAGTGTAATATTACCCGAACCTGTAATAGTATTGGTAAAAGTGCCAAAACTGCTATTGGTATTGTCAAATCCAGTCGTGACTAAAAAATATTGATTGTTGGTAGTTAAATTCAAGCCACTAAAACCAGAATTACCCTCATCAGGAAAAGGATCATTCCCACTGAGTAAATTAACTAATGGGGCAGTTGGATTAAAGCTGTTTTGGTATAAGAATTGAATGCCTAAGAAATCTTGAGAACCAACGACATCGTAGGAACCAGTAGTATTAACAAAGAAAGGCTGATTGAAATAAGGGACAGCAGTACCATTACTAGAAAGTGCCGTGGGTGGATTCGTACCACCTTCAAACCCTTCGGTTTCAGGACGGTTAAAAGTTGATGCATTTGTTGTGTCACCAGAATATGAAACTGTGAAAGCTTCAGAAGGTAGAGTAACACTTAAAGATAAAGCGATCGCAGTAGAAGCAACCACAAAAGATTTTCTAACTACTTGTGACATATAAATTCCAAAGTTATTATGTTGACAAAATTCAGCAGTTTAATTTAGTTCCACGGTTGAACTAGCAAAGCTTGTGTAGTGATCCCTAAGCCAATTAAAGTAATGCCTAAAGCACTTGCCACTGGTAACATTTTTATCCTGGGTATCTGGAGCGACAAATGCTCAAATCGATCTTTGGCGTAAACTAGTATTAAGCCGATTCCAGTTAATACGGCTGCTAGACCTAAGCTAAAGGCAGACACCAGCGCTAATCCAAAGCCAATTCTTCCCAAAGCGATCGCACTTAGCAAAACTACTAAAGCTGAAGGACAAGGTAACAAACCGCCGGAAATTCCCAGCGCCAGGATATTAGACCAATTCATCGAAGACACATGATGATGAGAATGTTCATGGTGTACATGATCATGATGATGACTATGGACGTGATCGTGTGAATGAAAAACTTGATTACCTTGCAATCGATTAATAAATAAATTCAGACCAATTACAGTTACCAACACACCAGAGATTACACTCAACCAAGGGTATAGTTGCTCTGTCAAAATGAACTGGGATGTGCCTAGAGTGATTAATCCTAAAGCAAATATGCCAGATGTATGAGTAATAGTCACAATCAGCCCCAAAATTAAGGCTTGTTGGGCATTGCTACGGGAACCCACCAAATAAGCACCAACTACCGTCTTACCATGACCAGGAGAAAGGGCGTGTAAACCACCCCAAAAAAAGGCGATCGCTAGAGCTATTAAGATAGTTGGTAAACTATGATTTCCCTGGGTAATCAAGCTAGTAAAAACATCGTTACTTCTTCCTGTTAAAGCGTTATCTAAGCGGTTGGTTGATTTAACAGACGGTGGTAGTATTTGTTCACTTGATATCAAAGACGGATTGAGTTTTAAGGAAACACGACGCTGGTCAAGAGGACTACTAAGTAAGTCGTTGGGATAATCTTTCAAGCGGTTGCTGATACTGTTGGAGTTGAAATTACCTTGAACAGGAACACCATTTGCAACTACAGTAATTTCACGCCAGCCTAAGCGCTGTGGGTAGAATTTATCTGCAAACTCTATTAATGTATCCGCGCCTTGTAACTTTGTTGTTCCTTGAAAGTTACAATTCAGCCGCAGTGTAGACAATCCTCCTACACCTGGAGGAAATTCGACTGCTGATTTAACTAAAGCAAGTCCCAAAGGCTGTTTATTAATCAGCAGTTCTAGCTGTGAGTTGACCTCATGGCATTTTTGGGCAGGATATTGAACTGTTTCTACAGGCTCAGTTTTATAGTTGTGATTGCTATCTAATTGATTAATTTCCTGAAAAGCAGGAATTTCTGCCATGTCTAGAACATAATCAACTTCTACACTATCTGGTGCTACTTGCAATCCTGCATAGTGATTGATGGTGAAATTTCCCAAGGGATGGGCATCTGCCCTCGGCATCCACAATAAACATATTGCGATGATTGCAACCATCCAAGGCAACTGATGTAACAGTTTTCTCATAAAGAACCTCCTATAAGGTTAGGAGTAGAGATAGACGGCACTAAATTAGTCAAAACTTGCCGCGCTTCGTCGGCATACTTGTAATGAAATTGCGGATTAAGGCTTACAGCTTGAGTTAATCGCTTGATTGCTTCCTCACGCTTACCCAAGTGCAGCGCAATCATCCCAGCATGAAATTGTAATAAGGCATCTTCTGTGCCATAGCGAGTAGCCCTTTGTGCTGCTTGTTGTGCTTCTTGCCATTGCCCATTAGCCGCAGCTGCCCAAGCCAGGGTATCCTCTGCATAGATATCATCCCGTACTGCAACTTCACTACGGGCAATATGTAGGGCTTCTAGTAGGTGGATACCGTGTTCAGTGTAGTAGACTGCTAAAGCGCGATCGTAAATGCCTTTAACCTTGCTTAAGTAAGCTACTACCCCGATTAAATCTTTCGTTTGCTCTGCGCCTTCTTGGTCTCCCAAAGCCAGTTGAGCATCTGCTTTGTACCCTAGAGTTTCCACCAATGGCATCAGTTCTACACCTTGGTTTGCGGCATTCAAAGTATCCTGCCATCGATGCTGTGCAGCATACAGGCGAGCTAGTCCTGTAAATGCAGCGATATGTCGAGGAAAAAGGTTAAGGCTATGTTGATATTGCTGTTCAGACAGGGCATAATCTCCACCAGCAAAAGCCAAATCCCCAGCCCGGACATGAAACCAAGCACGAGTTTCTGCCGGGTTTGTATAGAAAGAGTCCATCTCCTGCATAGATTCATCTAGCAGTTTTCGCGCCGAGTCTAGATTGCCAGTTAGCTCTAAGTAACGGGCAATAACGGCGTTGTTACCAGTATTCGATATTTCGTTAGCTAGGTTTTGCAAAAGTTGATGAGTTGCTTCATAGTCACCCAATTCCATTTGAATTGATGCTTTGAGCAAGACAGTACTAGGATTATCAACAGATGAGTTATTTAAGACATCTAAAGCTTGCCTAAACTGATGTTG
>JBBSOP010000419.1:0-4858 GCA_038259655.1 Chroococcales cyanobacterium | reverse complement strand
CGAAACTTTTCACATTCAAAAATTTCCTCTGGTTTGAGGTAATCTTTGCTTTGACGGGCGCGGTATTCACTGGCTGTAATATTGTTGGCCTTAGCAATAGATGAATAGTGGGCAGTGTCCAAAGCAGCGGCAGCTTCTTGAAGTTGCTTAGTAGCTGTGGGATCATCGTTACTACCGACAGATATAAATGTATTGCCCATTTCCGTAAGGAGCGATCGCAGGTCATCCCGGAGATTATTGAGAGATTGGTTGCGATTAGCCTGTATTTGGCAGTAAGCTTCTAGCGCCCAGTCCTTCTCAGTGCCTCGCTTACCCGTTTGACGGTCAATCCGCAGTAAGAAAGCTGTCATTTCGTTTGTTTGCAGTAGGCGTTCTTTGATTTTACGGGCGTTGGTTTCGGCATAACCGAATGGTGGCTTAGGGGCTACCCAAACATGAAACGGAACTTTGGGGCGGTATCGGTGCAGTTGTTGGGCGCATTCAGTAGCGGTTTGCGAAACCCCGTGAAATGCACCAAACACTAAATCGAAGTGATATTGGGCAATGTCTACACCAGTACCCAGACTGGGGGAGGTGAATAAGGCATCAAGGTTCTTGACGGCGTTGGTGATATCTTTGATGAAAGCGATGTTCTCTTCAGAGCCAGAGTTATCGGAATGAATTGACCAGATTCGTAATCCTGGCGGATACTTTTGTTTGCCACCATTAGATTGAGGAGATACCCCTGACCCAGGCGAAGCTTCTTCAACTTTGACTGTGAACGATTTGTCAAGTTTCTTAATAAAACGCTTGGAGTCGCTGACAACCATAATTTTCAGTCCTGCCATCAGTGCTGCCGAGATTTGGGCTACTAGTGCCGAAGAATTATTACCTTCGTACCAGTAAATAGTGCGATCGCCATTTCTCCACTCGTTCTTGATGATGTAAGGAATTTCTCCCTCTGGACGCATCGCCCGAAAGAAATCCACCGTCAGGTCGTCCATGTGTGCGTCAGCTATCACCACTAACGGCGCGTTATATACTATATATTCCAGTACTTCGAGTATTGCGGCGCGGTGTTCTTTGCAAGTTTTGCTGTGTAGTAGATGAACTAAGTATTGGCAGGCCTCGTCTATAAATATGCAGCCATAGGTCAGGGCTTGGGTATTTAGCTTGTATAAACTGTCGATGGTAATGGACAAAGCTGTGGCTTGAGCTAACCCCACATAACCCAACTCTGAATACATGGCAGTTCTTAAGCGATCGCTGAGATTCTTCAGCAAGTTGACGCGATGCCCATTGTTAAGAAATCTTGCATTTGGGTTTTGGTCACGCCACCAGCGCATTAACTCCGTTTTGCCCGTACCCATGTCGCTCCATAAAACCACAAGTCCTGTTTTGGGAAAACGGAAAGAGGCAGGGGGGCGCTGAGGAGATGAAGAGGAGGTTTTTATGCTGGAGTGCTGGGGTAGTGATGAGAGTTCTTGTATAAGTTCTTCCCCCTCTACTCTCCCTGCTTCTTCCTTTTTCTCCTCCCTGTTCCCTATACCATTTACAGATGGAGTGAACAATTCTTCTTGTGTAATCTCATAAAGTTCAGGAACATTGGAGCATTTTTCTTCTAAGTCAGGAATGGACAGTGCTTGAGACAGGTACTTAACGTTGACTGTCACATCTGGTTTGTACTTGCTCAGTCCCCATTTTTTCGCTCGATACGAACGCTGGTAGTCTTTAAGAGATTTAGCATCATCAATAATAGCGGTTAGTAGCGCATCAGCATTTTCACCGCGACCAACTACAAAATCATCAACACCTTTTTCTGATCCTGGCAGTAATGCAACTTCACAAGTACAGCCAGTTGCTTCAATTGCTCTACCAGTCCGCATTGTTGCTTGAAAGATTGACCAGCGTGTTTTAGGTCTAGTTTCGTGGTCAAATAAGATGATGAACTTGCGTCCCGCCTGAGCCATTGGGACTAAATCAGGATGCAACCTCTCATCAAAATCTTGTTTACCGACGCGACCATTCCAAATTCCCGGCAACGCGATCGCTACAAACCCCAGTGATAATAAACAGGCCGCCTTTTTCTCGCCTTCGCATAATATTACGGGTATCTCTGGATGCCACTTTACCCATTCCCAGAACATTAGCGGATTGAGTCTATCAAGTAGGCGCAGCGCTAAAAGTGAATGATACCGCTTAATACTGTACCGTCGTGCTACTTTGTCCCAGATAGGGTTGGCAACATCGAAGTAGGTAACACGGTTGCCTGTTTTTGGGGGTGATTCGTATTTAACTGGTTTACCTGTTTGCCAATCAATGCGGGGGAAGTTCGGCTTAATCCTTCCCCAGTCCATTGGTAGCCAGTTCTTAAACGGGTCAAGGGACTGAATCCACGTCCCACCCAACAGTAAATGTTGATAGCGCTTGATATATCCATCAGTAACTCGACCTGCATTTTTCCGTGGGACTTTATCAGAAAACAGGTAGTCGTAGACTGATTCTCCTTCAATGTGGAAGAAGTTACGCTCAATCAACGCCGGATCAATGGCACTACCCACTGCTAACTCGTGGTACTCCGCCGCAGTCAGGTTGTTGGGGTATTCAGTTGTCACTGCGTTCATCAGTCTTTGCCCCCGTTAATTAGGGAGCGTTCTATTCTGAACAAAACTCTGAAGTCTTGCGTCAGCCACGTTTCAACTGGCTGTTTCAAAAATCTTGCTGCTTCAAAGCCTCTGAGACACTCGGCTAAGGTCTGCGGCATTGGATTTATCTCCAATACCTGTTGCACCACATCTATCTCTGATGCTGAATATTCGTCATTTAACACAATATTTCCCCTGATTACTTGGTTTTCAAGCTTCAGAGGGGGTTTATTACGCTGCTAATATTTTTTGCTATAAAATTCGGGATTTTACTTAATCAAATTTAACATCTTGATAATTTGAAGAATTTTGACAGCCAAAACATACCGCAAGAAATAGACATTTCGTGCGATAGATCCTACAATGGATCTTGCAGCGTGGTAAAAACTCTCGGACAAACTTAGTAGTCGTCTTGGTCGCCAAACTTCAACGACCACTTATTTTGTTACTTCGAGATCAAACCCGCTCTGAGGTTATATGCAATTTAAACCACGCAAAAAGCGCTACTCCTTAGTGGCGCTTTTTGCGTTAAACCTTGGTAGTGTTGTAAATTCACCTTTATGCCTCGCTTCATCTAATAACTTACTTGATTTTACGATACCTTGGACTTTTTAAGACTACCCAGATCTTTGTTATTGGACTTTTTCTACGAATTTATGGGTGTTTATGAATCTTTATGGACTTTATTGAAACTTATTCGATCAAAATATAGCAGTATAAAGTTTACTTAGCAACTCTAAAAAGCAATAATTTACTGTAAAAATCCATAAAGTTTTTTAAGATATAACGCAAAGCCTTGCTAATTCTGGTTTCTAATAAGTAGAGTAAATTTTCACTAGCTAAAAGCGTGTAGCTTTGAGTACTTTAACCAATATTTTGTTCTGATATAGGATAATTTAAACACGCGCTTGTAAATTTGATAATTTAGCACTCGAACCCTTTTACTACCTTAGATTGTCCTCTAAAACTAGATAGCGAACAGCTTAAACAAAAACACTCATTTCATGAATAACAGATATTTGCTAAAAAGTTCAGACTTATGCGGCTAATCATAAAGTTTTGTGCAAGACTAGTAACACAAACACTTAGATAACATATAAAGCGGGGTTATAAGGGTGTGAACGTAGAAGAAGCTATTCAAGCCATAGATAAGCTAATTTTTGCTAAAGAAGGTAGATGTTTAGAGGAAGAGGAAAAAATTGTACTGGAAGCAGCTTGGCTAGATTTAGATTATAAAGAGATAGCACAGCGCGGATCTTACAGGTTTGAAGTTTTGCAACGTCGTGTAGCGCCTCCTTTGTGGGTGTTATTAACAGGGATAATAGGAGACGGAGAAAAAGTTACAAAGAAACGATTGCGTCGCATTTTAGAAAAACAAATGTCTGATCTTATGTCAGGCATCTCCGATGAACCATCTAGTGATTTAGCCATAATTCAAGGAAGTCCCCCTAATGTGTCTAAGTTTTATGGTAGGAAACCTGAGATGGCAATGTTAAAAGAATTAGTGACTCAGGAACGTTGTGTAGCACTGATAGGACAGCCAGGAATCGGTAAAAGTGCTTTAATCGCTAAATTGATTGAAGTTATGCGTATAGGATCAATTGAGTTTGAGGGTTTTATTTGGAAGTCGGTTTCCTATAGTCCCTTACTCTCAGAATTACTTGGCGATCTTCTTCGGCTTCTGGCTGATTCAGAAAATCAGAAGCTAGACTTACCCCAATCGACTCAAGATAGGGCTTTAATGTTTTTTAAACAATTAGAATTACGCCGCTACTTAGTAGTTCTAGATTCAGCAGAAGCTTTATTACAGGGAGATAGGAATACTGATTCCAGTCCTTATGGTGATAAATATGGAGACTATGGAGTGTTTTTTAGGAGTGTGATAGAGAAAAAGCATCAAAGTTGTGTAGTATTAACTAGCCGTGAACCGTTTATTGATATTAATCGCTTGCAACACAAGGGGCAGCCAGCTAGAAGTATGAAGGTTGAAGGTTTAGTGGGGAAAGAAGCTTTATTAATTTTCAGATCTCAAGGTTTAACTGATGAGGACAAATGGGGAGATTTAATTCAAACTTATCGTGGTAATCCTTTATCTTTAAAAATGTTGTCTGAAAAGATTCAAAAATTTTTTGGTGGGAACGTAAAGAATTTTTTAGATTTTCAAACTGTATTGATGACAGATATACTCCAAGAGAGCTTTGACGAATTATTTGAAGAGAAAGGTCGTTTAACTG
>JBBSOP010000418.1:0-4868 GCA_038259655.1 Chroococcales cyanobacterium | reverse complement strand
TTGACTGTGTACTGTTGACTGAATTTAATGCTCCTCATGCTCTTCTCCACCATGCCCCTCCATTGCCTCATGAATGTAAGCTCCGGCTAGGGTGGCAAAAACCAAGGCTTGAATGGCACTGGTAAACAAACCCAAAGCCATTACAGGCAGAGGTATAAATAGAGGAACAAGTAGAACCAGCACCGCTACTACCAACTCATCCGCTAATATATTGCCAAATAAACGGAAACTGAGGGAGAGGGGCTTGGTAAAATCTTCTAGAATAGCGATCGGCAAGAGAATGGGTGTTGGCTCTATATACTTCTTGAAGTAGCCTAAACCACGCTTGCTAAAACCTGCGTAAAAGTACGCTAAAGAGGTCAGCAACGCCAATGCTACAGTCGTATTGATATCATTAGTAGGAGCCGCCAATTCACCCGACGGCAGATGGATGAGCTTCCAGGGAATAAGCGCGCCCGACCAGTTCGATACGAAGATAAACAAGAACAGTGTGCCAATAAATGGCACCCAAGGGCGGTACTCTTTCTCACCCAATTGGCTTTTTGCCAAATCCCGAATAAATTCTAGGGCATATTCCATCAAATTTTGGATGCCGCTGGGGATTCTTTGGATGTTGCGAGTTGCAGCTAGTGAAGCTACTACTAAAATGCTAATCACAAACCATGAGGTGAGAAAAACCTGCCCATGAATTTTAAGATTGCCCAATTGCCAGTAGAAATGTTTACCTACTTCTAATTCGGCGAGGGGAAAAGAATTAAAGGTGTTTAAGACACTAAGCATTTGCATTCTTCAAGCACTTTCCCCAACTAGCGAGGATGGGAGTATTGTCTGTAGTGAGCCTGACTTGTTACGAATCAGGAATGAACGCAATTTGCAACATGTAGACGAGGAGTGTGGCTTTGTAAGTTAGAAATCCCAAGAATATGGGCAAAACCTGTAGCTCATGCCATTGAGATGCTAATACAATCAACCCAATTAGCAGAGCAAAACGATTTTTGCTCAGACGGTTTTTCTCATTACTGAGTCGCTCAACGTCTTTAGCCAGCATTCTTAAGTAAACCACACCTGCACACGCCCCAATCAAATAATTCAGGGCAATGTTTAGAGAGTAATAAATCCACACAGAGATAAAAATAATCCCCGTTAAGACAAGTGTGATTAGCAACAACTTCTGGTAGAGTTGATAGAACTCTTCCATAGAGTTTGCTGGTTCTGTATTTTCAGAGCCAGGTTGATCATCTTGTTTTGTTGTCGGCGTGGAAGTAGAAATTGATTCGTCTGACAAGCTCACAGGACTTGAAACCAGTACAGCTAACTATAATGACTGCACATTCAGTCAGCTGAATCATATCACGATCCGGTAACAATACTTTAGAAAAAAACAATTAACTTCTTGCCATTGTTGAGACACTAAATAACGATAGGGGCTAGAGTTTACCTTATGGAATTAGGAACTGCCATAACAATTAATAATTTCAGTAAATCACTACCGTCTCAGGTCGTTGTATGATCAGCATTTTGGTAAAAGTGGTGCTTGAGGAGTGTTGACACCATTGCTAACCAACTTGTAGCGTATGCAGTATTAAGTTTCAAGAGCGATCGCTGGCTATTATCTTAAATTTATCTCAAATTGCTAGAGGCGATCGCTCATCATCAAAAATCAGCAATTCAAAATACCAAAGGGTTAAAGCAATTCGTATTTAATACTTTCTTAATTACGAATTATTTGTTAACATTAGCAGTTGCTGCTTACATAGCGATCGCACTTGCTCTAATCCCAACTCTACATTTGCCAGTATCTCTGCCAATGTTAATTTACCATCACAGGCTTGCAAAAACTCAAATTCCTCTGTGGATAATTTGACAATTTGATAATCGTGGTTAAAGATACATTGGCTAGGCCATCCATCCATACAAGGATTCCGTTCGGGAATTGCCTTTAGTAAAACCTGATCGTTAGACCAGTCGGTTTGAACTAGGGGAGGACGACCTAAGAAAAATTCGTAATGGGTGACTTCTGGGTCTAGTAATTCTATCAGGCGATAACGTTGGCGATCGCTCAAGTTTTTTGCCCGTTCTCCTAATTCTGGTGCTTTGCTCAACAGTCTCTTTAAGTCCCAAAAACTAGGATTGGAAAAGCCAATAAATTCTAAGCCCGAAGCATCAATTAATTCAAATAATGTCTCGACGTTGTAATCAATTTCCTGGGGATGAACATACATATCCGCAAAGCATTCATCCCGTTGGTTTTCTAATGACCAACGTTGTTTTTCATATTTGACAAGACGGTTATTTTCTGGTAAGGAAGCAAATATTTGGCGGCCAACTTGCACACCATCGCGGTAGTCGCCTTTTTTGTCACCTTGGAGTAAAGCGATCGCTTTTTGCATGAGTTGAATTTCCCAGCGCCCCAATTCTCCATAAACGAAAATGTGCATCAAGCCACCTGGGGCTAGTTTTTTCGCCAAGGCTTGAATACCACGAATTGGATCAGGGGTATGGTGCAAAACGCCAACACAGTTAATTAAATCAAACTCCCCTGGTAATTGTTCCACATCAAATAAACTGAGATGATGAAACTCAACGCAATCGGCTCCAGAACGCTGACAACGCTCTTTTGCTACTGCTAAAGCCCCAGCACTGAGGTCAATTCCCACCACAGTAGCCTGGGGGTTGAGGTGTACCAAATATTCTGTACCCACTCCAGTACCACAGCCAGCATCTAAAATACGGATATCTTGCTTTTGAGGTTTTTCACCAGTGCAGAAGCTATGGGCGGCTAACCAATTCCAGCGCCAGTTGTAACCTGGAGGTGGTTCATCTAGTAAAGGGTCTGGCGGAAAGGGATAGGTATTGTAGAGTTTGGCAACAGCAGCGCTTACAGCTTGGGAATCTGACATGGTGAGGAATAATGCAGCATTTCTGAGTTTAGCGGATAGTGGATGATTAGGGCAAAGATTACTATTGCTTCTTTTCTACTAATTATCCAACAGCAAAGTCAGTAAATTCGCGTTTATAAGGAGCATGAAATCCTAATACAATATCTTCTTTAGATACCCCAGCAGCGATTAATTCGTTAGCGATGCCGATTTCTGTACCATCTCTTTGTATCCAAATTTTCTTGTCTTTAATATCAACATGAATAATCACTCCATAAATTCTCCGTTGTTCTTTCCAGCCAATATTTAAGACTTGATAATGATGGCGTTTTGCGTCAAACAACAATTGAACCTCTGTACCATTAGCCACGTCATTAGCGGAATGATTACTTAAAATATCTTGAATGATTTGAGAGTAATTTATTCCTTCCATAAAACAATGTCTTGATTTAAGGAATTAAATATTAAAAGTTTAATAAAAATTTGGTTTTGTTGGGCTTTTTATCAATGTTTTTACAGATGATCAATAGAAATAGCGAATATAGAGTAAAACATTATTAATAATCAACGTCAGCTTATTCCCAGAGAGTGCAGTATAGGTACTTATGGGGACTTACTCAAAGTAGGACGTAGAGGCGAGAACCTTACACCTCATCATATACCTGCGGATGCTTTTATGAAAGCTAAAGTTCCTGGTTATACTAAAGATAAAGGAATTGCCATTATGATGGAACATTTATCACCAGGAAAAGGAGGTCGTCATCGGCAAACAATTTCTTACGGTAAATCTCCTAATTTAAGCTTATCAGCAAGAGAAACATTAGCCCAAGAAGTTTGGGATGTGCGTTCTATTTATCTTCGTCAAGGTTTGTACAATAGACAAATCAGGCAAAGTTTGCAAGGTTTAATAAACCTGAATAGACTAACTTGGCAAGGTATTTTTGATAAAGTAGGTTGAAACCCATGAATCAAAACAATTTATTAGCAATTTTAAGAGAAAATTGCTTGATGCAAACTCAACAGCAAGTTACCGACTTTGAAAAAGCTTTAGCTGAAATAGCTGATAATCCTGATGAGCAAAGTTTATCTGCATATCATCTTGTTTTAGATGATCAATGTCAACAGCCAGAAGTGATGTTTAGCTTAATTCATTTTGTCGAATCTTTTGATATAGAAGAACAAATTGCGGCTTTTATTAAAGTTGTACCCCAATTAATGATCAATGCACCTGAATGGACAAGAATCATTCATGACAGGATTTCAAATGAGGATTCAGCTTGCCGAGCTTATCACAAACTTTTACACTCAGCTAATTTGAACACACCTCATTTTCTTTATCATCTTTTGGAAGAAAGTATTGTAAATAAATTAAAAACTAAAAAAAGCTTATCCAGTATAAATAAATATTAAAATACTTTGGCGATCAAACTCAGATTAAATTCTGAGGAGTACTAGATGACGCAGTTTTTTAGTTTAAGTAAGTCGGTTGGAATAAATCAAACTATGTTAAGAAATGTAAAATTGTTGTAATTTATTTCGTAGTAAGGTTTAGCCCTTTTGTGTAAAGTCCTGCGGACATTGTTGCGCTTACCGCGTAGCGTCTCGTAGAGAGGACTGAAGTCCTCACTACAAACCTTTAATTATTTGCGTCGTTCTACTTATAAATTTTAAGATCTAGTCCAATCTTCTAAAAGCAAATTAGGAACTTTTTCAAAATCCTTGCGGTTGCGGGTTACTAAAATACCGTTCCCTGACAGCGTAATTGCAGCGATTCGTAAATCTTGAGTACCAATGCGGATTCTTTGACGAATCAAGTCTTCGTAATAATTAATAGCATACTGGTCAAATCCAAAAGTGTTGAATGTTAAGAAAAATCCGATAAAAATAGCCCAAAATATGTTAAATTTTGGGCGGAAGATTAAAGTATATCTATTTGATAGTGATTATAAATTCATTTCCCAAGATTGTCAAAGGTATCTTGAGAGGACT
>JBBSOP010000417.1:0-4878 GCA_038259655.1 Chroococcales cyanobacterium | reverse complement strand
CCATTTTTATTGAAAGCAGTAAGAAACTTCGCCCCATGCCCTATGCCCAAAAAAAACTACGAGTTCCCTAGGTAAAAATTTATGAGCAGATCACTCGTATTTTCCATAAAATTGCTGTATCCTAGTTTTTCCTAGGTAATTTTTTCAACACTAGACTCCATAAAAGCTATTTGCGGATCTCTCTGAAGATTCTTGAAAGATTTATTAGTCTCTCTCAGAATCAATGTTCAGGTTCTCATTTTTCAATGTTCAGTTTTCAAAACTTTTAGATAGATATGCAACTAATCAAAAAATCGGAAAGGCTTTTGTTAAAAAAAATAAAGTTAATGGAGGAAGCAGAAGAACAAACTCTTCCCGCAGACACTCCAGAACTTTTAGAACCAATTTTTGATCAAAAACCAGAACTATATCTAGAGAGTCAAGAACCTAACTATATCCCCACACGTGACAATCCTGAAGTTCAATCTGTAGGGAACTCAGGATGGCAGCCTTCGGAAATTTGGAAGGATATTCGATTGGATGGATTTTAATAAAATAGAGTGGCGAAACGCCAGAAACTAATTTCAACGTCCAGATCCAACAGTCTCTTTTTCAACTGGAAGTGAACGGAGTAACTCCCGAATTACATCGGTTGCTGCTCTTCCTGTAATTGCACAGTACTCTTCCAGTTTATTTCTTTCTTCTAATGTCAGATTTACGGTCAACCGTTTAACAGCCCATTTTTTATTCATGATTTCCCTCAATTGCAAGATGTTAATCTTTAATCTGGCACATAATAACTTGTCTGTGTTTGAAAGCCATTCTACTCAGGGTTTTAGATGGACTATACTTCAGTAGTTATTCTCTGCACAATCAATAATCAACTAGCATCATATCAAACTATAGAGTTTGTGGTAGATTTATACACCAAGGAATGAAGATTTCTTAACATTGTGATTGCTCCAATAAAGATTCTATATAGAGATATTGTCAAAAATTCCATTCAGGAAAAAATATCTAGTACAGCACGGCGGAAATAAAGCCACCATTTCAAATAGTTAAAAAGCCCCAATCATCAGACTTTTGACTTTTGACCCTTCTCTGCGAGACGCTACGTTTGGCGCGTAGCGTCTCGCAGGTTTTACGGCTACGCTCATCCTGCATATTGACTAAAATTTGCTTGTTAAGCCGTGAAAATTGGCGAATGAAGCTGAAAATTTACTTACCTAAAATGAATGATCTGCGATCGCAGAGTCAAGACAAATATATTTAGTTAGGATGCTGTACTGTAGGACTTTTATTTGATTGCGTGAAAAAATTTAGTACGTCTCATATCCCTTCTTCTCTATTCCCTATTCCTCTCCCGACAACTAAATTGCTATAGTTATGATTTTCACGTCAAACGCGATTAAAATAAATACGCAACTCGCGCTTCGGTAGGAGTATCCAGCAGTGCAGCCGGATTTAATAGGTTTGGAAATTAGCAAGGGGGAACTAAGACGTTTGACTGGGTTTGATCCAGATGACGTTTTTCGACCTTCTATTATGGGAAACCGTGAGAAGCGATTAGGATTTTTAATCAATGAAATGTTGGTAGCGTTGGCGCTAACTCCCATTATTGTTGGCTTTATTTATGCCTTTATCATTTTGCCAATAATTGGCTCTTCCATTAAATTAGGAATAATTTTATTAATTTTAGTCCCTATCGCTGTGGTAATTGGGCGATCGCTATGGCGGCGTTTGACTTGTCCTCAAGCACTGACAATACTTTTGGATGAAGTCGATAAATATCATGAGGTCGTCCAAGCGATAGATATTAATGACCAATTGGCAACCTCTGGTCACTCTCAAAGCAGTATCAGCGATCGCGATCAAGTCATTGCTGCTTTACAGTTAATTAGAGAAAATTTAGTCCTAGCTATGAGAAGCGAACGAATTTTGCGAGATAATAAAAAACTGATTGCTAATAATCAAGAGTTATTCGTGAATAATTTAGCCAATTTACAAGCTTTACAAGTTAGTAATCAGGTGGGCGAATATGCTCAACTTCTCAATCAATCGCTGCAAATTGCCCTTGACGTGCAAGCAGAAATTAGAAAGTTGCAAAAAGATTAATTTTAACCACAAAGGCACTAAGACACGAAGAAGGCTCTATATTGTATCTTGACCGAACAATTCACAACTTATGCGAATTGGTTTAATAGGGCTATTGAGTAAGTTAAATGACTAATAAACCAAAAATAATTGTTCTGGATGATGACCCTACAGGTTCTCAAACAGTCCACAGCTGCCTACTACTCATGCGCTGGGATGTAGACACTTTACGTGCTGGGTTACGGGATGACTCACCGATTTTTTTTGTGCTGACTAATACTAGAGCCATGCCTCCAGAGTCGGCTACATCTGTAACTAAGGAAGTTTGTCAGAATTTGAAATTGGCATTAACTGCTGAAGGAATTAGTGATTTTCTTATTGTTAGCCGTTCTGATTCTACGTTACGGGGGCATTACCCGATTGAAACCGATGCGATCGCTCAAGAATTAGGATCGTTTGACGCTCATTTTCTCGTGCCGGCATTTTTTGAAGGTGGACGTATTACCCGTGACAGCGTACATTATTTGCTGATTAATAATGTACCGACTCCAGTTCATGAGACGGAGTTTGCTAAAGATTCAGTCTTTGGCTACCATCACAGCTATTTACCCAAGTATGTAGAGGAAAAAACTCAAGGGCGGATTAAAGCAGAGTCCGTCGCCAGATTTTTACTTACCGATATTCGTTCTGGTAGTCTAGAACGCTTATTGAAACTGACTGATAATCAGTGTGCTGTTGTGGATGGTGAAACTCAAGCGGATCTAAATTCCTTTGCAGTAGATGTGCTAGCAGCAGCTAGTCAAGGCAAACGCTTCTTATTTCGTAGTGCTGCCAGTATCTTAACGGCTTTGGCGGCTTTACCTCCCCAACCCACTGCCGCAGAAGAGATGGTAGCTTATGTGCGAGAAGGTAAACCCGGCGCAGTGGTTGTGGGTTCCCACGTTAAAAAGACAACTCAGCAGTTAGAAGCACTGTTAAAGGTAGAAGGAACTGTAGGAATTGAAGTTAATGTGGCTGAATTACTTGATCAGACAAATCAATCTGTGAAGCTACTAAGCGATATATTAGAAAGTACCAAGGCAATACACAACGCTGGTAAAACACCAGTGATTTATACCAGTCGTCAAGAACTGACTTTTAAGGACATCAAGACCAGATTGGATTTTGGAGTTAAGGTTTCAAGTTTGTTAATGGATATTGTGCAAGGTTTACCAGCTGATATCGGATTTCTTATTAGTAAGGGTGGTATTACTTCTAACGATGTTTTAAGTACTGGTCTTAATCTGACATCAGCTCGGTTACTTGGTCAAATTTTACCTGGTTGTTCTATGGTGATTACAAACTCAGACCATCCCCAGTTTCCTGATTTGCCAGTTGTGCTATTTCCTGGTAATGTTGGCGACACTGATGCCTTGGGGATAGTTTACAAAAGATTAACTAAATATACTAAGTGAGGTTGTTGTTGCATGATGCAACTAATCTAATATTAATAATTACTCGGTGTATCCCTCGTCTTTTGGTTGGTGCTGCATGACTTCTGATTCTGCGATCCCCTATCTCAAGTCAAATTCTACACTTCCTGATGCAGAGTCAATCTCTCATCTTTCGGATGTGGAGGTTAATTCTACCGTTTCTGATGCAGATTCTATTATTCCGGATGCAGAGCTAAATTCTGTCATCCGTTATTTGAAGGCAAATTCTACATCTGACGATGCAGAGTCTAATTCTGAAACCCCAAATACAGATGCTGTTTCTGCGGATACAGAGCCAAATCCGGGAATTTGGGATTTTAACTCCCCAACCTCAGTCATTCTTGAGAATAAGGGAAAAAATAACATCCAAGTCCAGTTTAAAACTGAAGCGGGGCGACTATTAGTAATTTTGCCGTCAGAACTTCAAGTCCCTGCCTCAGAAGTTACTTGGTCTGAAATTTGGCAACAATTGAAGTTGCGTTTAAAAGCAGGCGATCGCCTGCGTACACCCAATACAATAGTGCATTTAATCGCACAAGACCGCCTGTTGGATAGTAGACAACTGCAAGACTTCGCCGAAGCCTTTAGTGAAGTTCAACTCCAACTCAAATGTGTCGCTACTAGTCGTCGTCAAACTGCGATCGCAGCTGTAACATCTGGTTATTCTGTAGAACAACTACAGCCGGAAACGTCCCTCAGTTCTCAATTAGAAGCAGTTGCTCAACCCCAAGCAGACACTCTCTATCTAGAAACCACAGTGCGCTCTGGGACAGAAATTCGTCATGCTGGTACGGTAATTCTTTTGGGAGATTTAAATCCAGGTGGTATCGTAGTTGCAGAAGGAGATATTCTAGTGTGGGGACGTTTACGCGGAATTGCTCATGCTGGTGCTGGAGGTAATCGTGAGTGTCTAATTATGGCTGTGCAAATGGAACCAACCCAATTGCGGATCGCAGATGCTGTAGCTAGAGCACCAGAAAAATCACCGATGCAACTTTCTCCTGAGGTGGCACATATAACGCCCCAGGGAATCCGCATCGCTAAAGCTATTGATTTTTCTAGAAATCAATTAACCAGAATAAATCAAGTTATATGAGTGTTTATGTAGAAGATGAAAGATAAAGGATGAAATAAGACAAATATTCACGCCTTAGTGTCGTCAGAGAGTTCAGATATTTCTTTATATTTGATACGATACTTCATACTTTATACTTCAATTTACAGACTTCAATTTACTGTTCTATATTTCCTGAACCTAATCGAGCGCATTTATTATTATGACTCGCATTATTGTGATTACCTCCGGCAAAGGAGGCGTGGGTAAAACTACAGT
>JBBSOP010000416.1:0-4883 GCA_038259655.1 Chroococcales cyanobacterium | reverse complement strand
TCATCAGCACCAGCGTCTAATCCCTCGACAACGCTGGATTCATGAAAAGCAGTGATCAGCAAAATCGGAATATAGTTGAGAGCAGTATTTTTACGAATGCGACGTGTAACTTCATAACCATCTAGCCCTGGCATCATTACATCTAAAAGAATCAGATCTGGTGGGGATTGTTCTACCTGCTGCACAGCTGATATACCATCTGCTGCTAAGTCAATCTCATATCCCTCACTTTCTAAAATAGTCTGAACCAAAATCAGATTATCTCTAGTATCATCAACGGCAAGAATGCGATCAATTTTAGAATTTTCTACAACGGACATGATTTATCAACTTCTATCTACATTAATTAAAATTAATTTATAGTTTGCGATGAGGATAACCCATCGACGCTTTGCTAGATTCATGGGGATTGCGAACAGAACAAACAATACTGTCACCACCCCAGTGAAAAGCCGAAATATTGGTAACTGGGTTTTGTAAAGAAATTTGCCTTGGGATTTCAATCTTGAACATCGATCCAGTGTCTAGTTGACTTTCTAAAAAAATTTGACCACCCATCATTCGCACCAGCGAATCGATAATTGCCAAACCTAGACCTGTGCCAGGGTATTTGCGAGTAATAGTTTGATCAACTTGTCGAAACGCTTCAAAAATATGTTTAAAATCTTTAGGAGCTATACCAATACCTGTATCCCGAACGGCGATCGCCACTCGATTTGCTGGCAGTTCTCTGACTTCAATCCAAATGTTGCCAGACTCTGTAAACTTAATTGCATTTGATAAGAGGTTGACTAAAATTTGGCGTATCCGCACTGAGTCATTATACAATATAGAGTTTTGTAAGTCAGTTTGAACTATTAAAGACAAATTTTTAGACTCAGCCAAAGAACGCATTTCTGTAACTGTGGAATTTACTACCTTTAATAAATCAAATAATTCTGGCTTTAATTCTAATCGTCCTGCTTCTAATTTAGAGAAGTCAAGAACTTCATTTAATAACACTAACAAATGCTTACCATTATTGAGAATACGCTCTACCATATCTGCTTGTTTATGGGTAAGCTGAGCAAATTTAGGGCGTAATAATATTTGGGAAAATCCAATAATGGCATTCATCGGAGTCCGCAGTTCATGAGACATAGTTGCCAAAAACTGGGATTTTAGCCGTGAAGCTTCTGATAGCTTTAAATTTTGTAGCTGAATTTGTTGCCTTTGTCTCTCTAGTTGTTGATTTTTGCGAATCAACTGTTCGTTACTTTCTTTCAACTGTTGGTTTGCTAAAGCTGCTTGCATTTCAGCACGATGTACCCGAATTGCATTCCGCAAAATTTGTGCCAAAGTTTCTGAAGAGACTCTAGACTTAGAAAGGTAATCTGTTGCGCCAGCCTTCATCAATTCTACAGCAATTTGTTCATCTCCTTGAGCAGTAAGAACTACTAAAGGAACTTTAATTTGCAAGGAGCGTAGTTTTTGAATTAGGGTCAAGCCATCTTGGTCTGGTAAACGATAGTCGAGAAAAACACAGTCATAGGTGGTATTTTTCAGACTAGAGAACGCATCATTGCCGTTACACACCTCAGATAGTTCCATCCGCACACCTGCTTTAATCAAAGCGCGGCGTACTGCGATGCGAGCTACCTCATCGTCGTCTACAACCAAAATTTTCAGCGTCTCTTCCATCGGTTTTTATTTTTGCTGCCAAACACAGGTTGATATATAGCATTGGTGTTTTCAAACTTGTCCAACTAAAATCATTTGAGATTTTTTAGATGGGGTTTTGATTGATGCTTACCCCTGACTTGATTAGGCCTTTCTACCTCCAATCTACAATAATTCCAGGATCTCGAACTGAAGTATTGATTAACTAAGGTATTTCGCACAATATCCAATATTTGTTGAATTTTGCCATGATTTCAACAAAACTATTAAAGTTTACAAACTTCAGGATATAGTCAGCAAGGTTAGTAATATAAATTTTATTGAATGCCCTCTTGACATTTATGACATCTATTTCATCCCCCCTGAGAGTATATTGATCGATTTTCTTGCATTTTTTTGATTGCATTGAATTTGTAAATTTATCCTCAATCGATTTGATAGACCAGAATCTGGGAATTAAAATTAGAGATACTAGATAATCAATAGTCATAGCCAATTAGAAACTAGCCAAACGAAAAATGGCTTTGACCAAATTGGAGAAAACTGAATATCAAGTAAAATAAAATACTTTATCGAGCTTCATCACAATTGTAAATGAGCGAGTTAACGCCCGTCCTCAGCCATTAGTGAGAGTTGGAGACTAATATTGTGTACCGTAAGCTTGAGCAATGTTATTCATCTGGTTAATTAGTTAAGTAAAATCGAAATTACTGCTAGTTACTGAAATAGAATCTAGAGTAATCAGACCTCTTGCCGTTTTCACAACTTGTTTGGCGATCATCGCCGAACGAATGCCAGTATTTTCTTTGCTTATGCAGGTTGCTAAAGTTTTAAAGATTACAGACAATTGGTGGTGATATTGCGGGGAAATACCATATCCGTCATCCGGTACGGAAAATTTGTAATGCTTTTCCGGGTTTTTTCCAGAGAGTTTCACTTGAATTTGAAATCGCGACCAATGAAAGCCTGTTCCAAGGTATGACGAAATCTTTCTTCGGTCTTTCGCAGTGCTGGCAATGCTTGCTGACTCTGTTGTGAGATGATCCACAAAAATATTTTTCCCAAAAGGACTACCAATTAGTTGTGTGCTGATGGTTTCATTAAAATTTAATGCTGTTTGATTGATTTTAATGAGAATGTCATCTAGCTTCATTAGTCAAATCAATTAAAAGGTTTAGTTAAAGATCGTACACTACCATTGGTAAATTTACTTTGATGGCATCTTTAACTTGTTATGGTTATCCAATTTTTTAGCTTTTTTCAAAGCTGGAGAATAACTGACTTTAAGTTATGATTTTTATGTAACAGCTAAAGAACAGGCCAAATCTTGGATTTCGTCACCAATATTTCACGTTTCCTTGTAGAATAGCCATATATCCTCAGCTAGATTTTTAACTCTATCTAGATGGAAAAAAGAGGGAGTTAATTATTTCTATCGGTGGATGCAGGCTTATTAAGAAATCATCTATCTTTGGTTTGGGAAAATCATAGAAGCTGCTTAAAAAAGGTCGTAGTTTGCAACATGCAACAAGAGAGAGCGAGTGTAGCGATGAGCGAAATCAGCATTATTTTAATTGAAGATCATGACCTCACCAGAATGGGACTAAAAGCTGCATTGCAGTCTTACAGCGGGTTGAAAGTAATTGGTGAAGCAGCAAATGCCACCCAAGGACTAAAACTTTTGGAAACAGCTAAGCCGGATGTAGCAGTTGTAGACATTGGCTTGCCTGACATGGATGGTATTGAACTCACCCGCAAATTTAGACGCTATCAAGCAGAGAGTGGGCAATCAGCAACAAAGATTCTCATCCTGACGATGGATCACACCGAGGATGCAGTACTTGCCGCTTTTGCAGCAGGAGCAGACTCTTATTATATGAAAGAGACTAGCATCAATAAATTAACAGAGGCAATACAAGCAACTCACGAAGGTAACTCTTGGATTGATCCAGCGATCGCTAATGTAGTATTGCAGAAGATGCGTCAAGGTATTCCTGGAGAAAGCCAAACCTCTGATAAACCAAAAACAGTCAAAATTGAAGCACTGGCGACAGAATACGAGCAAGTTTTAGAAACTTACCCCCTGACTCAGCGCGAACTGGAAATCTTGGAATTGATTGTTGCTGGGTGTAGTAATGGGCAAATTGCGGAAAAACTTTACATTACCGTTGGTACAGTAAAAACTCACGTCCGTAACATCTTGAATAAACTCTGTGCTGATGACCGTACCCAAGCTGCCGTTCGCGCCTTGCGTTCTGGGTTAGTAGCCTAAGGGAGGCAGGGGAGCAGGGAGCAGGGAGCAGGGGAGAAAATAATATAACCAATGCCCTATGCCTTATGCCCTATGCCTTATGCCCTATGCCCAATCTTTCTTGTAGACAATCAGCAATGCGTCGTGCTGCTCCCGGTTTACCCATTCGCCGTATACCGTTTTCGGCAATTATTTGCAAACTATCGGGATTTTTGAGTAGCGATCGCAGCACTTTCGTAATTTCTTCTGGTTGCTCGACTAAAATTAGAGAAGGGCCTAAAAGACGACTTTGAGCTTCCGCAAAGGCTGGGGTATATTGGGGGCCATTACCGACAATAGCGATCGCAGGTTTACCTAAACCGATAAACTGTTCTGTAGCTGTACCTGCCATAGCGATCGCTACATCTCCCCAATGCAAACATTCGTTATAAGCTTGTTGTGTAAGCAACAAATATGCATCTTTTTGTTTAAAAATTAAAACATTAGCATCAGAAAGTGGTGTGGGAGATTCCGAGTAAGTTTGCCAGCCTTGAGATTGAATGGTTTGGCATAGGATTTTGCAATCTAAACCAGGAGCGATCGCTGCTAAAAATACCAAGTTATCTTGTAAACTATTTATTAATGCAGACACAGCAATCATTATGACTTCCCAATTGTTATATGCTTCTGGTGGACGAGAACCCGGAAGCAGAGTTACAGTAAGGGTTCGAGCTAATTCCTGCTGTTCGACATCAGCACGATAAAATCTTGGAGATGAAGACGTAGTTTCTAGACCATCCATCATCGGATTACCCAAATCAAAAGCTGGGATAGACCATTTTTGTAAGATTTTAGTTGTCAGTGAATCTCTAGGGAACACCGCCCGACAACGGCGACGACTCATCAGCCAACGTTCCCAAGGATGGTAAATAGAACCAGAAAAGTTTTCCCAATCAGCACCTTTTGCTTTTCGGGGTAATAGCCCCGCTTCATT
>JBBSOP010000415.1:0-4906 GCA_038259655.1 Chroococcales cyanobacterium | reverse complement strand
GTGGTTGGGTGTGGTCAAATTAAACAAACGACGGGTAGAAGATTGGACTCCCAATCGTGTGGAAATTGACAATCATCATAAATGATGGTGTGGCATTGAGCAGTATAAAATTCTTTGTCAGTTCCTAATACTCAATTCCCAATTAATACTGCCAGTACTTCAGTTGCCAGCCAAAACCTGCCACAGCAACAGCAGCAAGATAATTATCAGCAGGTACTATCTCAATCAGACTCCAATCTTTAAGTGTCTGCAACTTAGCTGGTTCTGTGGGAGTTAGCGCTATTTCAATTTGTTCTAATTGCGCTATTCCTTCGCCAGTGGCTTTTAAATAAGCTTCTTTGCAAGTCCAGTAGCGGAAAAATATTTCTTGCTTTTGCTCAGCAGGTAGCGATCGCATGAGATCATATTCTCTAGGTAAAAAGAATCTTTGGGCTAAAGCTTCCACATCAGACATTGGGCGGATATATTCTAAATCTACACCGATTTGGCGATCGCAATTCACCGCACACAAAGCTAACCCTTGGGAATGAGACAAGTTAAATAATAGATTACTGCTGGCAAAAGCATCTGCTAATACTGGTTTGCCACGAGATTGATAATCAAACTGTACTTGTTGCGGCTCGATACCTAAATAGCTACCCAATATCCTACGTAGGATGCCCCTACCAGCAATGAAACGTTGACGATGTTCTGGAAAATGAAACCTGTGAGCGCGAGTTAGTTCATCACTAGAAAGAGTTGCGGCCAAATTCTGTAGCTGTACTTCAGGTCGGTCAAGTTCAATTCGCCAGACATGAACATCATTCGGTAATAAAGTTAAATTTGTTGGTGCAGGCAGCCACATATAATTAAGACCAGTCATTGTTAAGAATGGGGAAATTCTTCCCAATCCTTTTTATAATTTCAAAAATTAGCCATTTTGGCACACCTTTTTTTGTAAGGACGGCTATGCTGTGGGAGTGGGATACATTTCATGTGAAAAGTATTGGAAAACATAATCCCTCAGTTAACCACTGAGGGATTTTTCGCTATACAGCAGGGGTATAAGTCTAGTACAGCCCAAATCCTAGTAAGATAGTCCTTTAGTGTGGGAAACTTCTCCCATCTAAGTTTTAACTGTAATAAATTTTGCTTGACTTATCTCCACGCTTCAGTTGATTAAACCTTTTATCTGCTTTGCCCGCTGTTTGCGATTGAGTATACACATCATCAAAGTTAACAACACTATGGCTTTGAGTGCTGACGGTTCCATCACTCTCTTGACTTCTGGTGGTGGAGGAGGAACATTGTTGTCACACGGAACTCCGACGACTTGGCCATTCCCACCAGGAGTAAGATCACATACAGGAGGGCTAGGGTTTGGGCTAGGAGGTGGAACGATAACACCAGGAGGTATATCTCCTACTGGAGGAATGGGCTGACTTGAAGAACTATCTCCATTGTCTCCACCTCCAAGGATTAATATCAATGCTGCCAAAGCACCAAGACCTGCAATTGGCCATATTGGAAACCCAGAACCTCCGGCGGGTTGGATAAAATCTTCAAAAGGTAAAGAAGTATCTGGGACTGCAACTACATCTACTCCTTCTGAGAATATTGGATTGATGCTGATAACTTCTCCTGGTAGCGGTATCCCCTCCGCTATTTGGTCTGGAGGATTGATTGGCACACGTCCAAACTCGCCGCCAATTACCGAAGTTGGTGAGTAGGGAAAGGAAAATATTTTCAAAATGCTGTTTTGCAGTCCCTGCTCATTTCCACCATTCAACGCCCGTAAACCGCTAGAGATGGTATTAAAATAATATTGCCTCATGTCTGGGGGCAAATCTAAAGAGTCAATCTGCTGTTTGAGGTTAGGAACTTTTGCCACCTCATTTAAAAGGACGTGTCCATAGGAATATTTCAAGTCGAGCAAACCATCACGGCCACTGAGTGAATTACTATTTCTCGATAATGGGGCCCAAGCGAAATTTTTAGTGACAGTTCCTAAACCTTGTACAGGGCTGCGACTTACAGACTGCCCCAGAACATATTGATACCTATCTACAATCGAGGGAGAAGGTTCTTGCCAAAACGAGGCGTAGGGAATTTGATCAAGATTAGGATCATTACCGTAAAAAGTAGCAAAATTACTGTAGTTCTGTGGACCACCAGCCGCACGGGTCAACATTTCCTGGTAGCTAGGGCCGCCATTAGAACTAATTATTTTCTCTAATACTGTTCCAGTTTTGTTGCAACTCAGACCATATCCTACACTACATCCAGGGATAACTCGTATCTGACGTAGATCATTGTTATGTTCTAGCTGATACCGAAGATACTCTGACTCTTGTCCTGGGGGAATACGATAACGCCCACCAACATCCAGCCCGACTGGTTGTGCAGTAGCAGTTTGACACGCAGAAACTGCCACCGCAACAGACGAAAATAAAATTGTAATATTTTGAACAGTTGACTTCAACAAGATGCACCTCAGATAAACGAAATAAGAAGTTTCCTGCCCATAATTAACAATGGGACATGATTTATCGATTTAGTTTTAAAGAATCTCTTAAAGATGATGGGAATTTTCTTTTTACAGAACTTGAACTTAAGTTATTGGGCGATTGAATATTGATTGTAATTGCTGTACCTTTAAGCTCTCCTGTTGGTAGTGTGTGGTATAAAAGTAATGCTCGGTTAGGTTGATCAAAGAGAAAGCCACGCCGTGAGGGTTGTATTTTTCCTTCTTTAACTAGAGCTACAAAGCTTTCCAAATATCTACGTATACTTTGAAGGTTCTCTGGAGTAGTATTCATGTGACGCTCAACAAGGGTCATAAAGAACTCAACACTACGTTCTTCTTGTCCCTTGATTAAACTTCCACTGTCAAGAAAAGAACTTCCTATAAGCTTTCCATCAAGCTCTTGAACTTTAAAAAGAGTATAGTAACGTCCATCTTTTTTGGGGTCATTTACATAACATACCCAACCACCACCTTGGCTCTGTGTAAAACCTTCTTGAGCAAGGTAAGAAAGCGAAGAATTACTTGGCTGACTTTGTTGTGGTGGAGGTAATAAATCCTCAACTGGATCTAAAGAGCAAATTCTTTGAGTTGTTATTTTTGGAGGAGCGACAGGAATTTTTTGTTGTTGTGTTGTTCCCTGGGGATATTCCACAGGAATTTCTTGTTGTGTTGTTTCCGGCGGAGGTATAACAGGAATTTCTTGCGCGTAGACGCGTAGCGGTTTGTAATAAGATATCGCAACGCTAGACATTGCAGCGATCGCAAATACTTGGGGAGCCAATTTTCTAAACAAATTTAAATTTATATTCATCTTTTTAACTTTTCAGACATCATCTCTAAGGTTTGAATATAGATCATAAAGTGAGGGTGACACTCGACTTATTTTGTTTCATCAGTAATTTCACTAATTAGCTACACAAACAACAAGTTTTTATAAAGTACAAAGGCAACGGAGAACTGCATTCATAATTTACGTAATTTTTATTGTTATTGTGTTTTATTAATTACGAAGATATCTTTTGTATACTGTACTTACCATAAGAATTAATAAGCTTTTACCGAGCTATTTGCTTGATGAGCCATTGGTAACTCTTGGTTTGCCATTTGAGTTGTAAAAAATTATTCTTCAGTGGACTGACTTTACCATTGGGCAATGAACAGGAAAATGTTGCATGGGCAACTTTAAAAATTGAACACTGTAAATTTTGCCTGCTTCACAACACACATAACTTGATTTGATTAAATTTAAACTAAATACGTATATAAATATAAAGATATGTATCTATTTAACATAAATAATTAAAGCTAAAGTAGCAAATGCTTTTGAATCTCTTAGCTTCTAGCTAGATAGAGTGTCAAAACTATTTCACACAATCACAACAAAGTAGTCACACAGCACAGAGCAGAATGAAATAAAGAAAATAAGAATCAATGCCCATGCCCCATGCCCAATGCCCAATGATTCAAGCTAAATCATACGCAAATGAGATTGTGACGGCGATTTATGGCAAAATAACTAGGGCTGGCTACGCGATCGCATCTATTTACACGCTTGCAAACAGTTCCATCAATAGTTACACTTTTTAAAACATTCTCATTTTTGTTTGGTGATTGCATGAACGCTTCAAAGGTTGTTTCCGTAAGAGTAGTGCCTCTTAACGCCTAAACGCCTAATTAGGCGTTTGCCAATTTCCTCAGGAAAAAAGGAGGCGTTTTTCACAAGAAAACTTCTCGGCAGTTACACGGGCGATCGCTACTCTATAAGGTAAAGCTACTAAAGCGTATCAGCATGGTCAAACTACCCACACTGTCTAATTTAATCAGACTAAGCTGTGGTAAAACTCAAGACCTTGGCAATAACAAAAACTCAGAGAACTCTTTGAGGGGCAAAAGCCACTCAGAAATCTCGGTAAGAAAATTGCTTTGTAAACATAACTCTATCAAGGAGGAGCGTAGTCGATGGGACTACCCTGGTACCGAGTACATACAGTCGTTCTGAACGATCCAGGACGGCTGATTTCTGTACACTTGATGCACACAGCCTTAGTGGCAGGCTGGGCTGGTTCAATGGCATTGTACGAACTAGCTGTTTATGACCCCAGTGATCCGGTTCTTAACCCGATGTGGCGGCAGGGAATGTTCGTTCTACCCTTCATGTCACGTTTAGGCGTTACTCAATCTTGGGGTGGTTGGAGCGTAACTAGCGCAACTGCAACCGATCCTGGTTTCTGGTCATTTGAAGGTGTAGCCGCAGCTCACATTGTTCTTTCTGGTTTGTTGTTCCTAGCTGCCGTTTGGCACTGGGTTTACTGGGATTTGGAACTCTTTAGAGATCCTCGTACTGGTGAACCTGCTTTAGACTTGCCAAAAATGTTTGGCATTCACCTGTTCTTATCTGGT
>JBBSOP010000414.1:0-4934 GCA_038259655.1 Chroococcales cyanobacterium | reverse complement strand
TAGATCGTTCAATTGAGGTTCTCAAACAGGGTTTAAAAGATTTAGTCGAAGAAACTTCCAAATATAATAAAGAATAGTAAGTGGTTCGCGATAGAACATCGCGAACCACTCTTTCTTTTCCACATCCCGTGAAAAGTCAGCCTAATTTAAGGGCAACTAATTTATGATCTGCCAAGTTTGCTGTGTATTACGCAAATACACTTAACGTAGCAGAGGTAATTTCATTAATCAATATTTTTCACAAGAGTTATTTAACTGTTTCTAATGAAAAATAGAGAGTGGGAAAATTGAAGAAGCGCTCTGGAATTTATAAAGTTTTTATTCGTACTATTGGTCTAGCAATTTTGCCATAACATAGCCGATCGCCTCATCTGCCATTAAAATCAATTTGCTGGGATACTCAGCATCACTAAAATTTCTGGAGTTTTGTCACCCTGTGCTTACTTCTGCATTACCCAATATCAACGCCTTGAAACAACCCACTAGCGATGCTTGGGTAAAACAGGCGATCGCAAATTTAGATATCATCTTACTTGACCATTCTCACTGCGAACGCAAAGCCGCAGGTGTGGCGTTAAATTTGATGTTTCGCTATCCTTCCAATACTAAGATGGTTCGGGAGTTAACTGCGATCGCCCGCGAAGAACTAGAACATTTTGAACTAGTTAATCAGTGGCTAGAACGCCGAAATATACCCCTTGCACCTTTACGGCCGCCTCCCTACGGCGCTGGTTTAAGAGCCGCTGTGCGTCCTCAAGAACCCCATCGCTTTTTAGATTCCTTACTAGTAACTGGTTTAATTGAAGCTCGTAGCCACGAACGCTTAGGATTATTAGCTACACATTGTCCTGAGCCAGAATTAGCCAAATTTTATCAGGGCTTGATGGCATCAGAAGCGCGTCACTTTGGTACATACTGGGTTTTAGCAGACACTTACTTTGACAGAGAAGTTGTAATGCAACGACTCAATGAATTGGCTACAGTCGAAAGTGAGTTGCTGGTAAATTTGCATTCAGAGCCAAGAATCCATAGCTAGTATAATTACGTAAGAGATATGATACTTCAGTTAACACACATCAGGTTGCTAGTCTCCAACTTCAAAGATTGTTTTTTGTTTTACCGCGATGTACTGGGATTTGGGATTGATTGGGGCGACGAAAATAGCTGGTACGCCGAGTTGCACACCGGAGAAAATATCAAGTTAGCTTTGTTTAGAAAAGAGTTAATGGCTGAAGCAGTTCCCAGTGCTTATCAACCTTCGGGTGTTGAATGTCATAACAAAGTAGCTTTAGTTTTTGCAGTGGATAATGTGGATGAATTATATCAGTACCTTAAAGAAAATAACGTGACAATTGTAACGCAACCTCAAAATCGCCCAGCATGGGGATTGAGAACAGTACATTTCCGAGATCCTGATGGTAATTTGATTGAATTTTTCAGCAATCTCGAAACTGTAAATTAAACCATCTACCAAACTAATTCATGATCGATGAATATGAAAGAGTCGATAATGATTCGCCGTGGAAAGAAATCCTAGAAGCTTACTTTCCTCAAGCCATGCAGTTTTTCTTCCCTCCAACTGCTGCACTCATAAATTGGGAGCGTCCCCATGAATTTCTCGATAAAGAATTTCAGCAAATAGCCCGCGATGCTGAACAAGGAAGAAGATACGCAGATAAATTGTTGACACTCCCCCCGGCTTTTAGCCGTGGGAGTGTCAAGACAATAAGCAGAGCTTCTACACAGTTATTTTTTGAGCAAGCGTTGGCGCATACGAGTCACAAAAAGATTCACCTCTGGTATTTTCATCAGTGAAACGATCGCAGCAAATACTAAAATTCCTACTAAACCAGATACACACAATTGCAAAAGTTGAATTAGTAAACCTTTTGTACCTAGCAACTGCTGACAACCAAGCAAAGTACCAAAACTGGCTACCCCAGCGATAATGCTACCAGCCGTTAAACTCAAAATCGGTACACCCCACTCACGCCAAGGTAAGCCATTAAGTTTGCGATCAAGCAACCATAAAAGCATTAACATTGAACTACAATTAACACCTACCGTTGCTAACACCAAGCCGGGAGCGCCAAAGGGTTGAACAAAAAACCAATCTAGGATGGCGTTGAGGAAAATGTTAAAAGTACTAATACGAAAAGGTGTTTGTCCATCGCCTAAAGCATAAAATACTCGCACCAAGACATCACGTCCTAAGTAAGCAAACATGCCAATACCGTAAGCAACTAACAGTGAAGATACTAGCTGTGTAGCTTCTTGCTTAAAAGCACCACGCTCATATACAACCTGGACAATTGGTACAGATAAGGCAACCATTAGCGCCCCTAAAGGTAGCATGGTGACGGCGGTAAGGATTAATCCTTGGCGAATGCGTAGTTTTAGATCTGGCCAATTTTCTGGTTCGGCCAGCTTGGCAAACATTGGTAATAAAGGCAGTAAAATAATATTAGAAATAATTCCTAAAGGAGTCTGCACTAACAGATTGGCATAGTTAAAACCAGCAGCAGCACCAGGAATCGGACTAGCAAAATAAAGGTCTGTAGCAACATTAATTGGCATCATCCCGGAAGAAATTGTTGCCGGAGTCATGATTCTAATTACTTCTTGAACACCGGGAGATTTAAAATTAAATCGTAGGCGTAATGTGCCAAGTCCCAAGCGCCACTGGGCAATTAGCTGCACTAACCATTGGAGAATTGCCCCTGCCAAAGTTCCCCAAGCTAACACCATGCCACCGATGAAAGCGTATTCTGGTTTGATAATATCTTTACCTAGTTGCCCCGTTAAAATAGCAATACCTGCAACAACCGTAATACTCGATAATAAGGGACTAATAGAAAGTAACCAATATTGATTAGCTGCATTGAGAGTACCAAAGCCGATGCCAATTAATCCGGCAAATAAAGCCATCGGAGCCATGATTCGCAACTGTTGAATAGCGATCGCTCTAGTTGCTGGTTCTAAACCATGACCGACAATATCAACGATCGCATCTGCAAAGAAAATTTGAGCAAATGTCACCAGCAACAGCAATCCACCCACCAGTGTTGTCACCGTTTCCACTAGGGGAGCAGATTCTTGATGCTTGCGTTTGGCTAAAACGCTAACGATCGCACTGTGTAATGGTCCATTCACACCACCTAATAAGATTAATAAAAATCCCGGAATAATATAGGCATAACTATAAGCAGTAGCAGCAGCGCCAACCCCAAAAGCAGCCGCGATCGCTTGCTGCCTTACCAAACCAAATACTTTACTAATTAATGTGGCTGCGGCAACAATGCCAGCAATACTAGCAAATGAACGAGAGGGTTTTTGTTCTTCTTGTGTCACAAATAATAGTAGGGAACAGGGGACAAGGGGTAGGTTTAAAAGTCTTTTGGTGTCAGGGTTTTAGTAGAATCAGTTTATGTTCTAAACTACCTGGCAACAGCTATGATACCTGACAATTCTTGCACAGTGCATATCTGTTGAACACTTAACCTTAAATATTACAGTCTGTCATTAAGACATCCATCAATCCAATTTAAAATTGCTTGATTTACTTGATCCGGGCATTCATCGTGGGGACAATGACCGACATCTTCTAACTGAAGTATTTGTAATTTATCGTTGTACTGAGCAAATCGATTAGCAAGTGCAGGGGGAACGAATCGGTCTTTTTGCCCCCAAATCAATAGCATTGGTATTGTTAAATTTGGTAACACTGCCTTAACGCTAGGACTAAAGTTAACAGCGATCGCAGCTTTAAACAAGGCACTAAAAGCACGAGCAGCACCTCGGTCTTGGGGAGGGGTAGCTAAAATGTCTATAAGTTCATCGGTGATTGCCTCTGGATGGGCGTAAGCAATTCCAGCCCAGCGACGCAATATACTAGGTCGGCGCACGAAGTGAAATATCGGTTTTAATACCAGTGGAGAAGCAACAATATTTTTAATGGCTTTGACCAAAGGTCGCAGAAAAGGCGGAATTGCTTCTTGTTCTAGGGACGGATCAGGTAAACTCATCATCACTATCCCTTGCACCATATCAGGATGGGCGGCGGCGGCGGCCAAAGCAATCAGCGAACCGTTAGAATTTCCTATTAATAATACTGGTTGACGAATAAAAGCTTTCCAAAATTCGTATACCTGCTCTACCCACAGTTCTATGCTGTAATTGACAGGGGCTTTTTGGGAAGCACCAAAACCTAGCATATCTAAGGCGTAAACTGTGTGGTGTTCTCCCAACACCTCTAAATTATGTCGCCAATGACCAATAGAAGCACCAAACCCATGTAGTAAGACTAAGGGTGTTGTTTGTCGATTTTCTTGAGCAGGTCGAATGTAAGTGTAACGAGTTTGCCAACCTCGCCAAACCCAATCTCTCTGATTCCCAACTCGTTGCTGCCAGTGTACCGTAGTGGTCACACTTTCCTCCGAATCTATCAATAAGTTAATTAAATACTATCTAATGTTTTGTAGTCAGGACTTTAGTCCTGGATTTTCAAGCACTAAAGTCTTGACTACTAATACTGTTTCTTTGTGAAGCTGCACTTAATTTTCTTTATCTCTATATTTCCAAAAGTAGCTACTGGGCGTTTATACAGTACCCTACCCTGCGGGAACAACTTCATCGAATGGGAAGTCCCTTCTTTACGAGACGCTACACGGTAAGCGCAGCTATGCCCGTTAGGGCTTTACGCGTCTACGTCATATAGAAGTTGGTCTGATTATTTTTAAGGGGGTGACAAAGAATCTACAAAGCTGATTGGATAAGATTCATAAGCACGTAGTCCCTTCTGTAAATAGGGTAATTTACTGGGCTTGAAACGCATCAATTCATTATTGTTTCCAGCTAAAGTTGAATCCCTCTATTAGCAAAACAGGTATTACTTCTTGAAATCTTTAAAAAGTGAATGCATAAAACGATAGAAC
>JBBSOP010000413.1:0-4938 GCA_038259655.1 Chroococcales cyanobacterium | reverse complement strand
CAAGTCTCCATCGGTAAAACAGGTTAACAAATTGTTGGAGCGACAAGTAAAAATTCCCTAACAGATAATCTAAAACTCTATTTTTTGTTGTTGGTTAACTATGCGATCGCCAGAAAATACTTGCAAGATCAGCATATAAATTTATTCATAGTTACTATATGTTGGAGACGAGAAAGTTCAGCATCTTTGAGTCGCCAACGTCTGCTGATATACTATCATTATGAGGTTAATCGATGATTTTAACTACAACTGATGTGATTCAAGGTGCAGTTATTGAGTCATATTTAGGCATTGTGACGGCAGAAGTCGTCTACGGGAGCAATTTTCTACGGGATTTTATAGCCGGTATCCGCGATGTTATTGGTGGGCGCACCAGTAGCTATGAACGTTTATTTGAGCAAGGTCAACAGAAAGCCTTAGCAGAATTAGAACAACGGGCGCAGCGTTTAAACGCTAACGCTGTAATTGGCATTGAAATTGATACTGGCACAATCAATGTTGACCAGTCAGGAGTTCTGATGCTAATTACCGCTACAGGTACGGCTGTGAGAATGCGTTAGTCTTTTGAGTTTATGTCTATAAATTTGTTGAGATTTTTTTGATGATGGCTAATGGGTAATGATTTCGTCATAATTACCCATTACCAATGCTGAACTTAATAATTTAAAATAAAAAGCTTTGATGAAATCTATAGACATATTTAAAATTAAAATTAAGAGAAATCAAGCTAAAAAATGAGTAAGAAAGAAATTAAATTAAAATTTGTAAATTGAAGTCTTGGTTCTTACTCACGATAGAGTGTCGATATCCTTCCATTGATAGATACTAAAAACCGCAATAAATAATTTAATTCTAAATATAGAGTCAATGAATATACCTGTTAAAAAACTTTGCTGAAACAGCAATGGAGAGGAGAAAATAAACTATGTCATACGTAAATCGCGCAGGAGATGATGTTATTAATGAGCCTGTGGTAGCAACTAGAGTAGCAGAATACCATGATCGTGTTCGCTGGGGCCCCATAATTTCTGGTGTATTGGTTGGCTTAGCCACTCAATTAATTTTGAGTTCCTTATTTGGGGCAATTGGGGCAGGTAGTATTGCAGGTTCAGGAGCGCCTAGAACAATTTCACCAGATATCGCGGGTAATGTGGGAATCTGGTCAACTATCGCTTTGTTAATTTCCTTATTTGTTGGGGGTTGGGTGACAACCCGCGCTTGTGGCCCAATGAATCGCAGCACAGCGTTGCTTAACGGCGCAATATTTTGGGCTACTACTTTAGCACTTAGTTCTTGGCTATTGGCAAGCGGTGTATCTGGTGCTTTTGGCGTTGCTGCTTCCAATGCAGCAGGAGTTATCAACCAAGTACAACAACAACCAGGTACTGTCTTACCGCAAAATGTGCCTACTTTAACTGCTGAGCAAGCTCGTGATATCGCTGCTGCAACCTCAAGAGGCCTGTGGTGGTTTGTATTTGGTTCTTTACTGGGTTTAGTCGCTTCCTTGATAGGAGCTGTTGTTGGTACTCGCAGTCCAAGAGCTAACAACTACGACCGCTAAAATTAAGTTAAGTAATTTGCTGAAAAACTAAATCAATCTCATGAATTTAAAAAGCACCTTATTTAAGGTGCTTTTTGTGTAATTTAACGTTGGCGTTGATAGCGTCCAATTAATTCTACCGTTGCTAAAACATGATCTTTCATCGCTGCTAAGACTTGGTTTTTAGTAGCACCTGCTGGCAAATCTAACTTTTGATTTAGGGCATAAAATTTGAAAAAGTAGCGATGGATGCCACTCGGTGGACATGGGCCACCATAACCAAGCTTGCCAAAATCATTTTTTCCTTGTATCCCACCATTAGATAAAGTTTCTACAGCCGCGATTTGCTCTGGTAATTGGCGAACTGTAGTGGGAATATCGTAAACAACCCAATGAACAAATGTTTGTCCAGGTGCATCGGGATCATCGACAATCAATACTATACCCTATGTACCTACTGGTAATTCATCCCAGATTAGGGGTGGAGAGATATCTTCGCCATCACAGGTATATTTCACAGGAATTAAGCCGTCAGCGTCAAAAGCGCTGCTTGTCAATTTCATGGTTTTCACCTCCTGATTATTAGAGTTAATTAGAGTATTGCGATCGCTCTTTTGACTACAACTAACTACAGATAATCCTACTAATCCAAATATAGCAAGACTTTGAACCATAAAAACTCGCCTTTTACTCATAAGCAATACTCGTTTTAAAAGTTAATTCATCATACATAACTTCATACTTAGGGCTGATTTTTAAAGTTTTCACTTAGAAAACAACACACTTTTTTTAAATAAAACTGAGTGAAAATACATACCAAATTTATATTCTTTTTCTTCTATCAGCATATACTCGGAGAACAGAATCAAGTTATGCAAAAAATACTTAAATTATATGTTGGAACCTTTAGTTACAGTTGTTGTTGTGCCACGGGAGCGCTTTAGTTATACGCAATTTTCATTAGAAGGTATTTACGCACATACAGACATTTCTTTTAAATTAATTTATATAGATGGCAATTCTCCCCAACCAGTGAAGCGCTATCTAGAAGCACAATCATCTGCAAAAGGTTTTCGCTTAATTCGCACAGAAAACTATTTATCTCCTAATCAAGCACGTAACCTAGCATTACCATACATTGATACTAAATACGTTGTTTTTATTGATAATGATGTTCAAGTTACACCTGGTTGGTTAAACAAACTTGTGGAGTGTGCCGATGAAACAAACGCATCGGTTGTAGGACCACTCTACTTAGATGGAGTATCAACAAATCTAGAAACTCAAAATATCCACATGGCAGGTGGCTTTTGTGAATTTCAAGAGCAAGAAGGGAAATTAGATTTACGTGAACATAGGTATTTTGCTAAGAATCAGTTACCGACAGTGAAATCTCAACTGGTAAGAGAAGCAACACAATTGATAGAATTTCATTGTGTTTTAGTACGTACTGCTATCTTGAAACAGTTAGGTGATTTTGATGAGAAATTGATGAGTCTTGCAGAAGAAACTGATTTTTGCTTAACAGTCCGTGCCATCGGTGAGACTATTTATTTAGAGCCAGCTAGTATTGTGATTTATGTACTTCCAGTGCCATTAAAATTGTCCGACCTACCATATTTTTGGTTACGTTGGAGTGATGCTTGGAATAAAGCTTCTCTAGGTTACTTCCAACAAAAGTGGGGTTTAGCCAAAGATGCTAAATTTATGACTATTGGCTATAAGTGGGCAAATCGTCATCGATTAGTTCCTCTGCAACAGATGCAAGATTTGCTACTAAGTATTTTACCTTGGAAATTTAACTCTAAGATGTACCTCAATTTTCGAGCTTTTGTAGAAGGTGTACTTACTCAGCTTTTTGTGAGAGATAAGCGCCAAAAAATCTAGAATAAAAAAAGTCAGTTTTCGTTAGAGAATTAAGAATTGAAAATTACTTATTATTTCTAAAATTTTTAATCTTTAACTTTAAATTATTTCGTTCATAAGGCATGGGGAAGAGTTACCAATTTCCTATGCCTTAATTTACTTTAAACAAGTTTTTTTAATATTTTTAATTGCTAGCTTTTCTCTATAGTCACCACTTTAAATATGATGCTTCAATTCCTTCTTCTCGTCTGATTTTGCTATCTTTCTCAAACCAAGTAATTACCTGCTGTGCTGTTAAATCTTCAATAGCAACATCATGCTCTTGGGCAATATACTTTAAAAGCTTGAGTGATGAAATAGTCAATCTTGTTAAGAATTTTTCTGGAGAAGATAGTAGAGCAGCGTCTACTTTGGCTGATTCTTCTAAGGTTAAAAATTGTGTTGAAGGTTGCTGTGGCTGTACATCCATAAAATGCTCAACTTAATTTAAATAACTTCTGATGCACAATTGATAATAACTAATTGGTAAAGTCCTTTACTACTAATTTATTATTTATGACTTAAACTAGACATGAAATTTAATTTATCCATGAGACTTTTATTTTCGAGCTTCCACCAAATAACCACAACGATGTTCGCCGTTGATCTGCCAATGGGTACGTTCAACTGTACAATCTGGTAAAACCGCTGCAAACATTTCTAATTCATGACCACAGACGCTAGGAAAAGACTCGGCAACATTAGAGATAGCACAATGATGTTCCATCAAGATAAACTTATCTGCTGTTGAGGAAACATTCAAGTCTACAGCGTGATACTCTGCCATGAAGCCTTCAGCTTTTCTTAGTTCCACTAATTTGGCTACCCGTTCTTGCAGAGAACCATTACCTAAATGTTCGCGGTATTCTTGGGCTTTACGCTCCCATTGCTTTTGTAAAATTGAACTAACTTGCTCATATCCCACAGTTTCGGCTAAAGTATCCAACAGAGAAACAGCAAAATCGCCATAGCGATCGCTTTGAAAATCATTCCTGCGATGGATGCGATCGCGTCCTTGACGACTTAGTTGATAAATATGCTGCGGCCGCCCCATTCCCCGAACTTCACTTTGCTCGGAATCAGCACCGTGAGTGCTTTGTACTGTTGACGAATACAAAACTAGCTCCTGTGCCTCCAAATCTTTGAGATGACGACGAATCGCTTGGGGACTAACATCTAAACCTGTGGCTAGCTCAAAAGCCGTTGCTTGCGAGTGTTTTAGCAGGTATTCCAGGATATCTTGCTTGGTTGAGGACTGATGAGTAGTCGCCATCTTTTCTACAAGACGTTTCGCTAACGCCCCAAAAATTTTTCAGAAAAATTGACTTTAACAACATTGTTGTTGTTAATTTAGCGTAAAATGAAGATAAGTTAAACAACATAGTTGTTGTTTTATTCTCTATCCTTATTCTAACAGCCGTGTAACCACTCGGTCATCCAAAATGGGAATCAATTAAATCAGTGAACAGTGAACAGTTATCAAGTGTCTTTTG
>JBBSOP010000412.1:0-4938 GCA_038259655.1 Chroococcales cyanobacterium | reverse complement strand
CGCGCTAAGCGTAGCTATGCCGTAGGCTTTACGTGTACTTCGTGTCCTTTGCGGTACCCTTCGGGAAGCCGCTGGTGCGTCTACGTTTTTCTATATTTTTGCGTAAGTCCTGATATTAAAACTAGAATTAAATCATTAAGCTATTAGCTAAACTTTATTAACAAATAACTGTATAGATTAATAGGATGTCAAAACTTGACTTTTTGAGAATTGTCTAAAAATAACGCAACTAAATTTTTAGCAGATTCTCAGCTTAAATTAATTTTGTTAATGATAGAAAGCTTTAAATTATTTTTAGAGACGCATTTGAGGACATTAAAGCTATGAAATGTCAACATTTAGTCATTCTAGCGATCGCTACTGTTTTTACTATAAGTTTGACAAAACAAGCAAGTTATAATCAGCCAGTAACTGAATGTCTGAGTCTAGAAAGTTTCAAGCTGGAGAACACCTGCTTTTAAAAAATGAAATTTATTAATAATTTAGTAAGGGGTATGATATGGAATTAGCAGATTTTTTGGGGCTTTTACATCCAGCGATCGCAGTTATTTTTGTCTTTCCATTAATTAGTAATGTAGTTAACTTTGCTTGGCAAACACGCCAACGTCGGTTACAAAATTTAGCCGGAGGTAAAAGTAAAATTCCTCCAGTAGTTGGTAAAGAACACAAACAATTAGGTGAATGGCTCACAGGTGCAATTGTCGGATTAGTCTTACTCGGATTAGCTTACCCAATTGGTAAAAATATTCTGCACAATCAATTATGGAATAAAGCTCCTTTTCAAGTTGTGTTTATTCTATTAATGTTTGTTTTAACTGTTGCTGCTTTAGTATTACTTTATCGAGCTAAACAGCGGCTATGGCGGGCAGTTTTTGCGACTTTAACAGGTGCTGGTTTAATAATTATTGGTTGTCAGGATGGAGTTTTTCGTCGTACAAATGAATGGTACTGGTCACACTATTATATTGGGATTACCGCAGCCCTGCTGATGATTTTTTCTTTAGCGATTGTCCAAGATATTTATCAAGATAGATCTAATCGCTGGCGGACTGTGCATATAATTTTAAATTGCATTGCTCTGTTGTTATTTATTGGGCAAGGAATGACAGGAACGCGAGACTTACTAGAAATTCCCCTAAGTTGGCAGGAACCGTACGTTTATAAATGTGATTTTGTCAATAAAACTTGTCCGACACCCAACCCCCAAGTACCAAAGTGAATCTAATCAGCAAAATTTGGCCTAAAATTGACCCTTTTTCATTACGGGTACGCCTAACAGTTGGAGTTGCTGGGGTTTCAGCTTTGGGGTTAGGTAGCCTATCTATTTGGACAAGCTGGAAAATGCAGCAAATCTTAATTAATGATCATAAACTTAATGTTGAACAAATTGCTAAACGTTTACCCCGTGATGTGCAACTGTATAACGAAATCATGCCATCTTCAACTGGGTTACAAAAAGCAATTAATAACTTAACAACTACCAATACATATTTATGGATAAAAAGTTCTGATCATCAAATTCTGGCAAAGTCTCCAAACTGGAATCAGTTATCTGATACAACAGCCACTGAGTTGATGTCTTTAACTGAGATGTCAGTTAAACCGCAAGTAGTAAAAGTTAACCAACGCTATTTTGTGTTGTGTAGTAGTGCGTTACCAGTACAAGATCAGACATTAGGAAAATTATTTGTAGTACAAGATGTTACCAGCGAACAAAAAATATTTTTAGTCATAGTCCGGTATTTGGGCATTGGTAGTATTTTGACAATTATTATAATTTCTGTAGCGATCGCATTTTATATTAAATATTCTCTGCAACCCCTACGCCAATTAAGTCAAATGACACAAGTCATTTCCCTAGCCGATTTAGGACAAGCACAACTTTACCTAGATAACGCCCCTAGTGAAGTTAAAGAACTAGCTCAAACCTTTGATATGATGTTATCTCGCCTTTCCCAATCATGGGAACAAGAACGACAATTTGTCAGTAATGTTTCCCACGAATTACGTACACCTTTGACTATAGTACATGGTTATTTGCAAAGTGTATTACGTCGGCAAAATAACTTAACCCCAACCCAACAAGAAGCTTTAGAAACTGCGGCTTTGGAAGCAGAGCGTACCATTCGGCTTTTACAGCATTTACTAGATTTAGCACGGGCAGATAGTGGTCATTTATATCTGCGGATGGAACCTTGTGTGTTGAATGACTTAGTTGCAGAAGTTGTCAACATGGCAGAAAAATATAGCGATCGCACAATTAAAATTGAGTCTACAACTAAATCAATTGAGGTGAGAACAGACTACAATCGCCTTAAACAAGTATTATTGAATTTAATAGATAATGCTGTTAAGTATTCTGAAGCTAATACGCCCGTTATTTTAAAGTTAAATCAGCAAGGAGAAGAAGCAATCATTCAAGTCTGCGATCAAGGTTGTGGTATACCTTTACAAGAACAATCGCGGATTTTTGAACGATTTTACCGTATAGATGAAGCGCGCGATCGTTCCACTGGCGGTTATGGATTGGGATTGTCAATTGTCAAGACATTTGTAGAGGGTATGGGTGGTACTGTAACAGTGCGTAGTCGTACAGCAACTTATCGGCAGACATCGCGCTTAGATCAAGGAAGTATATTTACAATCACTTTGCCAGCTTGCTCATTACTCGAATAATTCAACAAAGCGTAATGGTAATGTCACTGTCACCGTTGTACCAACATTTTGCTGACTTTCTATTTGAATCTCACCCCCATGTAAATCCACACATCTTTTAACAATCGCCAGTCCTAAACCTGTGCCTTGAATGCGACCCACATTACTAGCGCGATAGAAAGTTTGAAATAGATGGGATTGGTCTTTCAGGGGAATACCCACTCCTTGATCTTGAACCTGGAAAGTTGCAATACCATTGTTGCAGTTCAAATCAAATCTAATATTACTTTGTTGGGGAGAATACTTGACGCCTCAGATAGTCGCTCAACATGTGTCATCTGCCATTCTTCTTGATCTGCACGCATAAATATCTGACGTAGCAGTCTGGCATCAGTGGGGCTATCTTCTACCAGTAGAATGTGAATCATGATTTTTTCTATCAGATACGGTTATTTAAGTTTGCTTAACTCTCACTTGATTTCTATTCGTTAGAAAGTGCTTCAATTGCTGATTTGCAAGCGAAATTAGAAATTATTAAACCTATTGATCTGGTGGGAGGGCTACTGCTGCTAGCCAAAAATCTTTAATTAGATGCACTACTTGAATGAACTGATAGACATCAAGAGGTTTTGTCACATAGCAATTTGCACTGAGATTATAAGAACGGAGGATGTCTTGTTCATCAGTTGAAGTAGTAAGTATGACCACAGGAATACATTTGAGATTTGGATCTGATTTGATTTCTGTTAGCACTTCGCGCCCGTCCATCCCTGGCAAATTCAAATCGAGCAAGATTAAGTCTGGACGGGGTGCATCAGCAAACTCTCCTTGCTGTTGCAGGTAATTCATCGCAGTTTCACCATCTTCAACCCAGCGCAAATTGTTGGCGATTTTGGCATTCAGAAAGCCTTTGATGGTGAGGTTTGCATCGCTAGGAGAGTCTTCAATTAGCAGAATTTCAATGTGTCGAAATGCCTGATTGACAATCATGCAGCTATTAAGCGTATGTTACGCGTATGTAAAACTCACAATTATAAGGTAACTTATTTTGCATTCAAAGTTAAATAAAATATTGTCCCTATGCCTAGCTCAGACTCAGCCCAGACTCGACCTCCATGACGCTCAACGATTTTTTTGCAGATAGCTAAACCAATACCTGTACCAGTAAATTCTCTACGAGTATGTAGCCGCCTGAAAACCTCAAATATACGGTCAAGGTACTGAGGTTTGATACCGATGCCATTATCTTGTACCCAGAAAAGCCATTCTGGGGAGTGGGGAGTGGGTAGTTCTTTGATTGCTGACTCATCTCTTTGCACTGCACCGATATGAATTTGGGGCAAAAGATCTTTTTGACGAAACTTGATAGCATTGCCGATGAGATTTTGAAATAACTGCACCATTTGGGTTTTATCAGCAAGTAACTTGGGCAAAGGATCATGAGTGATCATGGCTTGACTTTCGGCGATCGCTACATGTAAATTACCCAGAGCTACATTGAGTGCAGCATTACAGTCAACAAGGGCAAATTCCTGGCCACGAGTTCCTACGCGAGAAAAAGACAGCAAGTCTTGAATCAACCCCTGCATCCGGGTTGCCCCATCCACGATATAACTTAAATATTCTTGAGCAGATTCATCGAGGCGCTCTTTATATTCCTGTCCCAAGAGTTGGCTATAACCTGTTACAGCTCGTAGTGGTTCTTGTAAATCATGAGAAGCTACATAAGCAAACTGTTCTAACTCTTGATTAGAGCGTTTGAGTTCTTCATTCAGTTTTTGTAAATCTGCTGTTCGTTCTTGAACTTTAGTTTCTAAATCCTCGTTTACCTGTTGCAGTGAGGCTTCGGCAAGTTTGCGTTCTGTAATATCAGTGTTAGCACCTACCCACTCTTGAATCTCGTCATTGTCATCAAAGACGGGAACTGCACGTGAGGCAAAAAATCGATAACTGCCATCAGCAACCCGCACACGATGCTCAGTTCTGTAAACACTTTTAGTTGTCAGTGCCTGAGTCCATAATAACTCTGTCAATTCCCGATCTTCGGGATGAATTGCATTGAGTCGTCCCCTCCCCTTTACTTCTGCCTCACTCTGCCCTGTCAAATTTCTCCAAGATGGAATATCTTCTACTATGTTGCCTTTATTATCAGTTATCCAGATAGCTTGAGAAGTGGCAATTACCAATGAACGATAACGTCTTTCATTTTTTTCTAAGGCTATTTCTGCTAATTTGCGACGAGTGATGTCTTGAAAGAAAACTGATAGTCCTTCTGGAGACGGG
>JBBSOP010000411.1:0-4941 GCA_038259655.1 Chroococcales cyanobacterium | reverse complement strand
TGATGTAAATTTTGACTTATGTACTTAATCACAATCGTTAAATCAGCACTGAAATTAGCTCTAACACCTTGCTCGATCAATTTGTATCTCATCAGATCCATCTAGTTAGCAAATGAGTTGCATGTGAGTTGCAATAGAGAAGCAATTAGTCTAATATAAGCGCAACGGCAATTGGATAGGACAACACGGAGTTGGATAAGTTTTCTACATAAAACTATCGCAGTTAAATTTGCTCATAAAGTTTTGTGTTGAAAGAAGTATTTTCCCTAGAGGTTAATCCCAAGGTCACTGATTTATAGAAGACTAAAGCTTCAACTGCGCTCGGCTTTAGCTCTTAGACTACGCTCAAGGCTAAACTTTTCAATACATCTATATTTCACAAGCAAAATAGTGAAGATGAAGTCATGGCTGCTTCTCAAATTGAAGCTGTCTTGACACAGTTGCAAGACGAAGTCAGCAATTGTGAAAAGACTCTGCTCCAGCTCATACGAGTGAAAAAAACTATGGTTGAAAACACACCGCTAACTAGCAAAATCAATACACAACTGCAACACAATCCTATAGCCATTATTGGCATGGCTTCTATATTTCCACAATCCAAAAATTTACAAGAGTTTTGGGAAAATATAATTCACAAAGCTGATTGTATTACTGATGTTCCTCCTTCACGTTGGAATGTAGAAGATTACTATGATGCTAACCCTAGAACACCTGATAAAACTTACTGCAAACGAGGCGGATTCATCCCAGAAATTGATTTTAATCCGATGGAATTTGGGCTACCACCTAACATTTTAGAAGTCACGGATGTCTCGCAGTTGCTAGGTTTGGTTGTTGCGAAAGCAGCGATAGAAGATGCGGGTTATAGTGAAGATCGGCAATTTAATCGTGATATCTACAATCAGCTACGCCAACGCACTGGTGTAATTTTAGGCGTGGCAGCCGGCAGACAATTAGGTGTGCCATTGGGTGCAAGATTGCAGTATCCAGTTTGGGAAAAAGCTCTCAAAAGCAGCGGCTTATCTGATGAAGATACCCAAAAAATTATTGAGAAAATCAAAAGTGCTTATGTGCAGTGGGAAGAGAATGCTTTTCCGGGAATGCTGGCTAATGTAGTCGCTGGCCGAATTGCTAACCGTCTAGATTTAGGAGGAACTAACTGTACAGTAGATGCCGCCTGTGCTAGTTCATTAAGTGCTTTGAAAATGGCAATTAGTGAGCTAATTGAGCATCGTGCCGATATGATGCTAACTGGCGGAGTTGACACCGACAACTCTATTTTTGCTTATATGTGCTTCAGCAAAACTCCTGCTGTTTCTCAAGGTAAAAATGTCAAACCATTTGATGTTGACTCTGATGGGATGATGTTGGGTGAAGGTGTAGGGATGTTGGTGCTAAAGCGTCTGGAAGATGCTCAACGAGATAACGATCGCATCTATGCAGTCATTAAAGGCATTGGTACTTCTGGCGATGGTCGCTATAAAAGTATCTATGCTCCACGTCCAGAAGGTCAAGTTTTAGCTTTGCGTCGTGCTTATGAAGATGCGGGAATTTCACCTGCAAGTGTTGGTTTGATTGAAGCACACGGCACAGGCACTATGGTTGGAGATCCAACCGAATTTGCATCTATCAAAGAAGTTTTTAGTGAAGGCAATCCGAAGAAACAATATATTGCTCTGGGAAGTGTCAAGTCGCAAATTGGGCATACAAAAGCGGCTGCGGGGGCAGCAAGTTTGATTAAAACTGCTTTGGCTTTGCATCACAAAGTCTTACCACCCACAATTAACATCACCAAACCACACCCGAAACTCAACATTGATAATTCTCCGTTTTATTTAAATACGGAAACAAGACCTTGGATTAGCAGCAATGAACAGCCAAGACGTGCAGGGGTAAGTTCTTTTGGCTTTGGTGGCACAAATTATCACGTTGTTTTAGAAGAATATCAAGGCGAATACCGACTTCCTTATCGTTTGCACAATAGTCCTCAGTCGATACTTTTATTTGCGTCTACGCCTGAGCAATTGTTGTCACGTTGTCAAGATATCCAGCGTCAATTGCAATCTGATACGAAAGAGCGTGATTATGCAGAACTCATTTTAGCCTCTAAATCTTTAGAAGTTCCGCTAACAAATGCCAGAGTTGGTTTTGTGGCTGATTCTCTCGCCCAGGCTGGCGATTTATTACAAATCTGCATTGACTGCCTGACAAATAAACTGCAAGCAGAAGCCTGGGAGCATCCCCAAGGAATTTACTACCGCAAAACTGGGATAACTACAGCCGGGAAAGTAGTAGCACTCTTTTCTGGGCAAGGTTCACAATACCTAGAAATGGGTCGGGAATTGGTGATTAATTTTCCTTGCTTGCGGCAGAGTTATACTCAGATGGATAGTCTGCTGCGTCAAGATAATTTGCAGCCGCTTTCAGAAGTCGTGTTTCCTAATCCTGTGTTCTCTCCAGAGGAAAAGGCTACTCAGTTAGAAACATTGCAACTGACGGAATATGCACAGCCAGCGATCGGGGTTTTTAGTTCTGGTTTGTACAAAATATTACAAAAGGCTGGATTTAAGGCTGATTTTGTGGCCGGGCATAGCTTTGGGGAACTAACGGCTCTGTGGGCTGCTGGGGTTTTGAGTGAGGAAGATTACTTCTTCTTGGTCAAAGCTAGGGGTCAAGCTATGGCTGCACCCAAAGATCCTCAATTTGATGCTGGAGCTATGCTGGCGGTGAGAGGAGATGTTAATCAAGTTGTAGAACTGATTAAAGATTTCCCTTTAGTTACGGTTGCTAACTTCAATTCTCATTATCAGGTAGTGTTGGCAGGAGCGAAAGCTGAAATTGCCAAAGTACAGGATGCTCTGAGAGATATCGGGTTTTCTACCATTTTGCTACGAGTTTCAGCCGCTTTTCATACACCGCTTGTAGCTCATGCCCAAAAACCCTTTGCCAAAGCAATTGAAAAAGTTACTTTTAAACAGCCAAAAATTTCTGTCTATACCAATATCACAGGAAAGTGCTACCCCAGTGAGCCGCAAGTAATTCAAAAAATCCTCAAAGAACACCTGAGAAATCAAGTGCTGTTTAAGCAGGAGATTGAAAATATTTATGCTGAAGGCGGTTATTGCTTTATTGAATTTGGGCCACGCAACGTTTTGACTAACTTGGTTAAAGATATTCTTAGCGATCGCCCTCATTTAGCTGTGGCTTTAAATAATAATAGCTCCCAGGATAGCGATCGCACTCTACGAACAGCAATCATGCAGTTACGCGTTGCTGGATTACCTCTACAAAACATCGATCCTTACCAACCTGAGCCAAAAATACCAGAAGTGACTACAAATAAAGTCTTGAATATCCGCTTAGATAGCACAAACTATGTGTCAGAAAAAACAAAGCAGTCCTTTACAAAAGCGCTGCAAAATGGTCATCAAGTTAAATTAAACCCAGCACCAGCTGTGGAATATCCTTCGGAAACGACAGAGAAAAAAGCAGCCAATTTTCACAATGGTCAATCAAATAAACTAAATGTCAAGCCTCCACAGCCAAATTCTGAACTACCTTTGAACCAAAGAGTTGTAGATAGCTTAGAGTACACCCTGATTGAGTTTAATCGCCATCAACGAGATATCTTGCAAGTTCACGAACAGTCTTTGCAACATCAGACCGAATATACCAAAACCTTCTTTCAATTGATGCAGCAACAGCATTTGTTGTGGGGAAATCATAAATTTACTGAACAACAAGCGCAAGAACAGCAAATTGCCCTCTCCAGTTCAGAGCGTAATATTATGCGGTTTCACGATCATCAAGCTGAAACTCTCCGCATTCATCAGCAATATCTCAACTATCAACATGACTATACTCACGACTTCTTTGAATTGCTCCAGCAACAGTATGACCAGTTGCTATTTAGCGATCGCACTCAACACAGTCTAATACCACTGGATAATTATCAAGATATTCCAGAGGATAAACCTGTTTTGGTAACAACTGCATCGGCTCCGGTAACGAGCAACGAATTTGTGACCAAATCTGAGCCAACTTATAGTAATGGTAATGGCGTACATCATCAAGCAAAATCAGTTTTAGATCTTGTTACGCCTCAGGAAAGTAAGATTAAGATTGCTACGTTAGAACCCATACCTGAACAGAAGCAGCAGGAAATAGGACTACCTCTTGTTGAACCACTACCAGCAACCATTGATGCAGCCACCCTCAGCCAAACTTTACTTAATATCATTAGTGATAAGACAGGCTACCCAGTAGAAATGCTGGAAATGGACATGGATATGGAGGCAGATTTAGGGATTGACTCCATCAAACGGGTGGAAATTTTAGGGGCGCTGCGAGATATGTACCCCGATTTCCCTCAGTCGAATGTTGAAGAACTGGGAGAACTACGCACTATCGGTCAAGTTGTAGAATATCTGCAATCCCAAACTTCACAAAATCCCTCTCCAGAAGTTGTCAAAATTTATGTTGTTAAAGAATTAGAGACTGAAAACAAACAAGAACAGAAGTTGTTAGAAGAGTCTCCCTCCAAAGAAACTTCTTCTAACAAAGACGCTATACGAACGGAAAATAACCAAGTAATTCTTTCCCCTCCCCTCCCCACACTTCCCACTTCCCAATTCCCAGACTTTAGCCAAACTTTGTTAGCCATCACCAGTGATAAGACAGGCTACCCAGTAGAAATGTTGGAACTGGACATGGATATGGAGGCAGATTTAGGGATTGACTCCATCAAACGGGTAGAAATCTTAGGGGCGATGCAAGAGATGTACCCCGATTTACCCAAGCCAAACGTCGAAGATCTGGGAGAACTCCGCACCATTGGTCAAATTGTGGAATATCTCCAACAGTTAGCGGAGGGTGAAAAAAAAAATTCTCAGCCTCAGTTTGACAAACAATTAGATCAGGTAAATTACAATATTCAACGCT
>JBBSOP010000410.1:0-4962 GCA_038259655.1 Chroococcales cyanobacterium | reverse complement strand
TTTAAATCTGGAAAGGTAACGCGATGATTTCTCGGTTCGAGACGTTTTGGTTCATCAAAAGAGAAAATTACCACCGGATAAATTGGTAAATCATATTTTTCATACAGTCGAGCAAAATATTTAAACATCCGTTCAATACAGCGGCGGCTTGTACCCAAAATTAATTAAAAATGGTTTTTCTTTTCTTCTTAATTTTTAATTTTATATTTTTAATTTTTAATTCAAAAAATGTCGTGGTCAATCATCCCAGCAATTTCTCTAACGCAACTTGCAAATCCTTTGTTAAAATATTTACTGCCTGTCTAACTGCATGGCGATCGCCTGAAAGATTTTCCCAGCGTTCAGTCACTGAAATTGGCTCACCGACGGTAATCTGCGCCTCTTTCCAACCTAAACGGGGTCGCCCCGGAAATGTTGTATCCTTAATTCGAGATAGCATATCGAACATTAACAGTGTTGTTTCAGCAAATCTTTCAGCGGTAGGCTGTTCTTGAATATAAGTAGAATTAACTGCGACAAAACTTTCTACTAAACGCATGTGTCGCATCCGTAAGTCTGCTTCTTCAGCAATCCAGTCTGCTAGTCCACGTTTGAAAGGTGGTAAATCATCGATATCTGGCAAATCTTCTCGATAAATATAATTCCAACCTGCTTCTTCTAAGCGGCGACAACGATCTATAAAATTTCCCTGTGGCTGAAGTCCAAAATGTTGTTCGGTAACTTTTAAAGCCGTATTCATTAAGCGGTGCAGTCTATCAATTAACGCTTGATTAGAGTTAGTAGATTCGATGGTTTTTGGAATTTCTTGATGATAGAAGCGGCGATAAAATTCTTCCATCTCGGTAATTAAATATTCACCAAGGCGACAGATGCGTTGATAGTAAATTTCTTCTTGATTGGGACTTGCAGACACATCGATTTTTTGCAACGGTAAACCGCTATCAGCTTCTAATTTACTCAATAGCTCATCTATTTTTGACCAAGGCTGTTGGGCGTAGCGGTACTGGATGCCGACTGGCACAATGAAAACAGTCTCAGAACGGTTGGCTTTGTGTAAGTCTTCAACACACCAGAACCCCATTTGGGCTACACCGGGTTCTAAAGGGCTAACAATGCCACTATGACCATTGTTACCGCCTTCTGGTGCAACTGCGATCGGGAATTTACCGTTAACAAATAACTCCCGTGCTGTTTGAATAGCTTGCCTGTCTAATCGCCTACCGCGATGAATTGGTATACCTCCTATACGAGAGAATAACCAACCCAGCCATTTACCAGTCCACACAGTCATACCTCGGTCATAGACAAAATAGCTGTGAACTGGGTGTTGCAGCACTATACCTTGCTGACGGGCTACTCGTGGTACAATCCGGGAGAGCAGATACAGCATACAAAGAGGATCTTCCACCTCTGGATGACGAAACGCAATCAAAAAGCGAACTTTATCGTTTTGGAATTGTTGATAGAGTTTGGCTAATATCTCAGCATTCTTGCCCTCAATATGAACAATACCAGTAGGTAGCCAAGGTCGAGTCCGAAATCTGAGGACAATAGGCAGTAACCACCGCATAATCTGGAGTACAAACTGATTAAATCGGGGAGTAATAAATTTTAGCGGTGGTTGAGTAGAGTGAATCGATCTAGGCAAGTTACCTCCAGATTATTTTGCTACAAAGGATAAAATTTACCAAGGTTGCGATGCGATCGCCCCATTGATTCTGACCTTGTTAAAAGTTAGCGTAGATGAGTAGAGGCTTTTAACTGTTCCCTGTTATATGAATACACCACAAGACGCACGACAATATGCACCCGCAACTCAGCGCAATCGTGAACCCATTATAGAGGTGCTTTTACAAGTACTGCCTGCGAGTGGCACTATTTTAGAAATAGCAAGTGGGACTGGCGAACACGCAGTATTTTTCGCCCCGCGTCTAGTTCCTCGTAAATGGCTACCTTCTGACCAAAATCCCCAATTACGAGCTAGTATTGCAGCTTGGGCTGAACATTTTCCCTCTGATAACTTGTATCCACCCTTGGAACTTGATGCAAGTATGCCAGTTTGGCCAGTGGAAAAAAGTGAAAACTTACCAGAGTTGCCAATTGTTGCCATAGTCAACATTAATATGATTCACATTTCACCTTGGTCGGCTTGTTTGGGACTCATGGCTGGTGCTGGTCGGATTTTGCCACCAGATGGCATTCTTTATTTGTATGGGCCGTTCAAAAAAAATCAAGAACATACCGCACCGAGTAATGCAGCTTTTGATCAATCTTTACAGATGCAAAATCCAGAGTGGGGTGTGCGTAACTTAGAAGATGTTGTGGCCGCAGCTAAAGCCCAAAATCTAGTTTTGCAAGCAACTTATCAAATGCCCGCAAATAATCTTTCGGTAGTATTTCAACGTTCTAGGAGTGGAGATTAGCGGACTCGAACCGCTGACATCCTGCTTGCAAAGCAGGCGCTCTACCAACTGAGCTAAACCCCCATAAGATGAAAAAGGTATGTAATTTTAGCTGCCGTTGTCATTGTAACTGAATATTGTGCGATCGCCAAAAGAATTATGCCTGAAAATACCCAAGTTGTCGCAGCCCTTTATAAATTTGTGAAGCTGCCAGATTTTGCCGAAAAACAAGACTCTCTTTTGTCTTACTGCCTAGCACAAAATATCAAGGGGACAATTTTGCTTGCAGCAGAAGGTATTAACGGTACAATTGCGGGTTCTCGGCAAGCAGTTGATTCTGTTCTTGCTTTTTTGCGTTCTGATTCTCGTTTAGCTGACCTGGAACACAAAGAATCTTACACTAACACGCCACCATTTGAACGGATGAAGGTGCGTTTAAAATCAGAAATTGTCACTTTAGGTTTACCTGAAGTTGATCCTAATGAACAAGTTGGGATTTATGTCAACCCCCAAGAATGGAATGATTTAATTTCTGATCCTGAAGTCACTGTGATTGACACCCGCAACGATTATGAGGGGAATATCGGTACTTTTAAATGGGCGCAAAATCCGCAAACTGGATCATTTCGAGAGTTTCCTGAATATGTTAGCAACAACCTCGACCCCAATCAACACAAGAAAGTTGCTTTATTTTGTACTGGCGGCATTCGCTGCGAAAAAGCCTCATCTTTGATGCTTGCTCAAGGTTTTGCTGAAGTTTATCATCTCAAAGGTGGCATTCTCAAGTATTTGGAATCAGTACCACCTGCACAAAGTTTATGGCAAGGTGAATGTTTTGTTTTTGATGAACGAGTCGCCGTCGGTCAGGGATTGACACCAGGAAGTTATGAGTTGTGCTTTTGTTGTGGCCGTCCCATTTCTGAGGAAGATAAAATATCTCCTAAGTATGAGGAAGGTATTTCTTGTGCCTACTGTTTTGATAGTCTTACAGCAGAAAAAAGAGCGCGTCAGCAGGAAAAGTGGCGACAAATGCAGTTAACTAAGCAGCGGACTGAGGACGTTTCCAAGCTAGAGTCAAACCATCCGCAATCGGGATCAAACTCAGACTAATTCGTTGGTCTTGATGCAATTTTTCATTTAAAGCCCGAATCTTGGTAGTGCGATTGTCTTGTATTTGAGGATCTGCAACTCTACCTGACCACAGAACATTATCGATCGCAATTAATCCTCCTGGACGCACTAGTAACAGCGATCGCTCATAATAGCCATCATAGTTGCTTTTGTCAGCATCGATGAAGGCAAAATCAAAACTATTCGCTTCTCCTGCTGCGAGTAAATTATCTAATGTTTCCATTGCTGGAGCAATGTGCAGGTCAATTTTATTTGCTACACCTGCTTGCTGCCAATAACGACGAGCGATCGCTGTAAACTCTTCACTAACATCACAGGCTACCACCTTGCCGTCTGCTGGTAGTGCCAATGCTACCACTAAAGAACTGTAGCCTGTAAATACACCTACTTCTAAGGTTTTCTTTGCTCCCATTAACTGCACTAATAATGTCATAAATTGTCCCTGTTCAGGAGCAATCTGCATATTACTCATGGGATGGTCAGCTGTTTCTTGCCTTAAGTGTCTTAAAATGTCTGGTTCCCGCAAAGAAGTAGAGAGTAAATAATTATACAGTTGTGGCTCAATTAATGATTTGTGATTTGCCATTAGATTAAGTAGGTCGGTGTGAATATTTATAAAAATACGTCTTCTGGTGCTAGCGAATAGTTTGGTAGAACGACCATGATGCTAGCTGGTATGTTTGTAAACACTGGTATTGGGCATTGGGCATTGGGCATTGGGCATGGGGCATGGGGCATTATTGGGCATTATTGGGCATGGGAGATTAATTATTATTTGTTATTCTCCTCTGCTTCCCCTGCCTCCTCTGCTTCCCCTGCCTCCCCTGCCTCCCCTGCTTCCCCTGCTCCCTCTGCCTCTTGTTAACGGTCATGCCATGATCTCACAAAATATATTATCTAAATTGGAGGAAACTGCATGAAAATTGGCGCTCACTACTTGGGTAACGGAGAGTGCGAATTTACAGTTTGGTCTCCTACCTTAAATAGCGTTGCTGTGCAAATTTTAACGCCAGAGCCGCAAGTCATTCCCCTCAAACCTCAGACAGAGGGATACTGGCAAACGAAAGTGAGCGATGTATACCCCGGCACGCTTTACAAATATGTTGTGAATGATGAAAACGCTTTTGCTGATCCAGCGTCGCAATATCAACCAGAAGGAGTGCATGGGGCTTCTCAAGTTGTCGATCATGACTTCGAGTGGACAGATGCAGCCTGGACTGGCGTTTCACTGGAATCGATGATTTTTTATGAAGTTCACGTGGGGACATTTACGCCAGAAGGAAATTTCACCGCTATTATTCCCCGCTTACCAGATTTAAGAGAACTGGGAATTAATGCCATTGAAATTATGCCCATCTCTCAGTTTCCGGGAGATACCCATATTGAGGCTAGTTTAGCTTACCGCAACTGGGGCTATGACGGTGTTTAT
>JBBSOP010000409.1:0-4963 GCA_038259655.1 Chroococcales cyanobacterium | reverse complement strand
TTCTTAAAAGTTTTAATAATTTTGATATTTTTATCCCCAAAACCTTATTCTTGCGTTCAGCCATAATTAGTGTTTCATCCCAGTGATAGTTGCTAGAACGCTTTCACAGTAAGCTTTTTATCTTTTATGGACAAGTCTATTATAAAATCTCATTTGACCTTGTTCATTACATAACCATACTTCCAACGCTTTAGCTGCTAAATATAAATTTTTTTTAAACTTTATCTCATCTAAAGTGTTACCACTGGATTTAACTTCTATACATATTTCTGGTGCAATAGAAGCTGATACATCATCTTCAATTTGAGTAAATCGTTGCTCAGAACACCAGACAACATCAGCAACTTTCACCTCCTCTGATGTGTTGATAGCGCATTCAGGCATCACTTCTCCTGTATGCAAAAGAGATTCTAATAAACGTTGGATTCTTCCTTGATAAAAAGAATGTTTAATTTTTACGGGACTCATGATGATTTGACCCCATTTATTTAATTCGATTTTGAAGGGCAAATCTTGTAACTGTTTATCTTCACAAACTTCTTCCCATTTCATAGTTAATATTTGCTAAAAGTTATTGATTGAATTTTAGCTTGAACTATCAATACTGAGTCTCACGCAAAGGCGCTCAGAAAAAAACTTTGCGTCTCTGCGTACGCCAGTCGCCTCAACGGGGGGAACCCCCGCACAGCGCTGGCTCCTCTGCGTGAGGTAATCAATCATATTTGTTTAAACTTCAACATCTAAACTAGGCACCAAAAAAGCCCATTTATCTGCGGCTTCCTCGATAATTTTAGCAGTGGGTTTACCTGCACCATGTCCCGCCTTTGTCTCAATTCTAATTAACACTGGCGCATCACCTGCATGAGCTGCTTGCAATGCAGCAGCAAATTTGAAACTATGAGCAGGAACAACGCGATCGTCATGATCGGCTGTCGTAATTAACGTTGCTGGGTAAGCTGTATCCGATTTGAGATTGTGTAGTGGCGAATATGCATACAACGCTGGAAACTCCTGTTGATTATCTGCTGAACCATACTCGGAAATCCAAGCCCAACCGATGGTAAATTTGTGGAACCGCAACATATCCATGACACCTACTGCTGGTAAAGCTGCACCAAATAAATCAGGACGCTGAGTTATACAAGCACCCACTAATAAGCCGCCGTTACTACCACCTGCGATCGCTAGTTTTGCAGATTTTGTATACTTATGGGCAATTAACCATTCAGCAGCCGCAATAAAGTCATCAAAGACATTTTGTTTTTTCTCCTTCATTCCCGCCTGATGCCATTCTTCACCGTACTCTCCACCACCGCGTATATTAGGTACGGCATAAACACCGCCCATTTCCAACCATACCAACATACTTACAGCAAAACTGGGAGTAATTGAGATATTAAAACCACCATAGGCATAAAGATAAGTGGGATTATTACCATCTAATTTAATACCCTTTTTGTGAGTAATAAACATGGGTACTTCAGTACCATCTTTGCTGCGGTAAAATATTTGATTAGTCTCATAATCATCAGGATTAAAATCTACCTTGGGCTGACGAAAAAGTTCGCTTTTACCCGTTAACATGTTGTAGCGATAAATTGTATTTGGTGTCGTGAAACTAGTAAAACTATAAAAAGTTTCACTATCATAACGTTTGCCGCCAAAGCCACCAGCAGAACCCAGTCCAGGCAATTCTACCTCGCGTACCAATGCACCTGTAAGATCAAAAATTTTAATTTGTGTACGAGCATCTTGGAGATAATCAGCAACAAATTGGTTGTTGAGGATATTGACACTTTCTAGAGTTGCCACCGCTTGGGGAAGAATTTCTCTCCACATCTGTTGAGGAGAGTTTTCAATATCAATGGCAATGACTCTGCCGCGTGGTGCTTCTAAATCTGTGCGGAAATAGAAAACACTATCATCGTATTCAATAAAACTATAATTGGCTTCAAACTGATTAATTAGTTCTACAACTTCAGAATTGGGGTTAGACAAGTCTTTGTAGAAAACCAAATTTTTAGGGTCAGTTCCTAGCCAAACTGAAATAATCAGATAGCGTCCATCTTCAGTAACATTGCCACTAAAACCCCATTCTTTTTCGTTAGGACGATGATAAATTAGTACATCCTCAGTTTGGGGTGTACCTAATTGATGATAGTAAAGTTTTTGATAATAATTGACATCTTCTAATTTGGTTTTTTCATTCGGCTCATCATAACGACTGTAGAAAAAACCTTGATGATCAATTGTCCATGATGCACCAGAAAATTTAATCCACTTCAGATGATCTTGTAGATCTTCTCCTGTTTCGATATCCCGTACTTTCCATTCTTGCCAGTCAGAACCAGAACTAGATAAACCGTATGCTAAAAGCTTTCCATTATCGCTGATAGACAAGCCTGAAAGGGCAATAGTGCCATCTGTTGATAGTTTATTGGGGTCGAGTAAAACTCTGGGTTCAGTGTCCAGAGTTTTTAAGGTGTAGAGGACATTTTGGTTTTGCAGCCCATCATTTTTGAAGTAAAAATAATTATCACCTTCTTTAAATGGGATGCCATATTTTTCATAATTCCAAAGTTTTGTCAGGCGCTGTTTAATTCTCTCTCTGGCAGGAATTTCGTTCAGGTAGGCAAAAGTAACTTTATTTTCTGCCTCAACCCAGGTTGTTGTTTCTTCCGAGTCAGGATCTTCTAACCAACGGTAAGGATCTTTAACTACAGTACCGTGATAGTTATCAACTTGCTCAATTTTATGGCTGAGTGGGTAGGTGAGGTTTTTTTTAGAATTAGACATGGTTACGAGTCAAAAGCGCTTCTCAACATACTACAAATATAGACTCAAGTCATGTGGGACATACATTTGCTAAACCTGCCGATAAAATCCAGGTTAGAGAGACGGAATAAATCGCTGTCTCTACAGCAAATCTATTCGTCACTTATTTATTCACACACTACTATGAGCCTACTGACAGTATGAGTGTATTTTTTTGACTACATCATTCGCATGGCGCGATCGCACCACCTAATAAAAGATCAGTTTTGTAGGGAAGCGACACTTAAAAAACTGGTTTTGACAAAAATGCATATTAATGTAATAAAAGGTTAATGCTTCCTTTCTGTGAAATTTATCGAAAAATTTCCCGAAATTGTAGATTATACGTAAGTATCTAAATATATTGGGGTGTTTACGTTGAGCTAAGTTGTGTATGGCAGTCATCACGATTCGGGAAAAGCAGCCAACAGAAAACGGTTTTGCCGCAAGTTTGATTTTTGAGGGTGGCGAGTACCCAATCAATATTACTGACCCTTTTACACCCCAGCAAGAACAGCAACTCGAATGGTATTTTGAGGAATGGCTGACTTACCCAATGTTAAACGGGAAGAAAGCGGAAGCGGCAAAAACGAGCGTTGCTAGTTACGGGGAAAGTTTATTTAACCAAGTTTTCAAGGCTGATATTGATGCTTATAGGCTTTATCGCGGACTGCGGGGAAATCTGAAGCAGGTAAAAATTGAGATAGTAGGTAATAGTCCCGAATTTCACGCGCTGCACTGGGAAGCTATGCGGGATAGGGATTTGCCGCGACCTTTGGGTGTGGATTGCGTAATAATACGGAAGCGCCTTGATAAAGCGGCATCAGTGGCGGCAAACATGGCAGAATCGCCGATAATTAACTTGTTGGTGGTAATTGCCCGACCGGATGAGGAGCATGATGTAGGTTATCGTACCATTGCTCGGCCGTTGATTGAGCTGATTCAAAATAGTCAATTGCCTGTAAATATTGACTTATTGCGTCCGGGTACATACAAAAGTTTAGAACGGCATTTAGAGGCCAAGGGTGCGGGATATTACCATATCATCCATTTTGACTGTCACGGGGCGTTGATGGGTTATGCAGATATTCAGCAAGGGGTGAAACGCAACCGATATACCTATCAAGCTAGGTGGGGACGGGAAGATATTCAACCTTATGCCCTGGAAATATATATCGAATTTGGCGATCGCTATAACTGTGCTAGGACTTACGGACAATTAGGATTGCTTGCAAAAGCAGAGGAGAATTACGCGGAAGCTAGGGCTAATTTGCAGACAGCGTTAGAAATATATGTTGAGTATCAGGATGAATATATGGCTACGGTGACGCGAGAGAATTTAGAGGGTTTACCGGAGTAGGGGAAATATGAGCGATAGTTTTAAAGTGCAATTGATATTAACTTGAAGCGGTCTGTATTTATAAATTCTGGGGAGTGGCAATATTCGCAGAGGTATTTTGCTCTTTCTGCAACGATTTCTCGGATGTAATTGGAGACCATGTAGATTCAAAAGCTAAAACCGAATTAGCATAAGTAAAAATTTGCGCTAATTCAGATATACCATCTAACTCTGCTTTTTCTTCGGCTGTAATTAATCCCAATTTACTTTGATTGTGCAGTTGCAGCAACAATTGCATCAGGAAGTTTGAGTCTATATTGTTTTCGGAGTGAGATAGTTAAAATTTTGATATTATCATCAATACTCATGACTGTAATACAATCTAAAAAGTTCATAATTTGTTTTTCTTCCTCTAAACTGAGACTAGAATAAGAGAGTAATTCAATCTCAGTAATTATTGAAGCAAAATATTTTCCTACTGGTAGAGGATTAGCTAACTTACAACCTAATAAATATAGGATTATATTTGTATCCAGTAAAATTAAAGGCAGATCAACTCCATTCATTCCTAATTTGCTGCTGATATTCTAAAGGGTCTTGAGTCAGAGTTATTGTACCTGCAAATTGATTTAAATCAATGTTCGTTTGTTGTTCAGATTGATAAGTTTGTAATACAGCATTTTCCAGTAATGTGAAGTACGATAATGCAAAATAGATAAACTATTATTATGAAACCATATTCCGTCGATCTCAGAGAAAAAGTAGTCAATGCTTATCACTCAGGAAATATTTCAGTTAGAAAGTTAGCTG
>JBBSOP010000408.1:0-4986 GCA_038259655.1 Chroococcales cyanobacterium | reverse complement strand
TCGCAATCTCGCTTTATATGAGCGAGAAACGCCAACTAATGATGATACACCCATGTATCGATCGGGGTTAGAATTTTTGTCAGAACTGCGATTAATTCAACACAACTTAACTGAAACTGGTTTGAGTTGTGGGGAGCTAGAAAATCTAATTTGTCAAGTAGAAATATTTGACTTTCACCTCACCCAGCTAGATATCCGCCAAGAATCATCTCGCCACTCTGATACGCTGAATGAAATTCTAGAATACCTGCAAGTACTACCCCAAGCTTATAACGATCTCTCAGAAGCACAGAGAGTTGCTTGGCTGACTGGTGAACTGCAAACCCGTAGGCCGTTAATTCCAGCAGAATTGCCATTTTCGGAAAAAACCAACGATGTCATTGAAACCTTTCGCGTTTTGCGATCGCTGCAACAAGAATTTGGTATTAACATCTGCCAAACTTACATTATCAGTATGTGCCGCGAGGTCAGCGACGTACTAGAAGTTTTACTCTTAGCCAAAGAAGCTAGGCTTTTCGATCCCGCCATTGCTGTAGGAACAATTCAGGTCGTTCCCCTGTTTGAAACGGTAGAAGATTTGCAGCGTTCTCGAAGCGTCATGCGCCAACTGTTTGAACTACCCCTATATCGCGCTTTATTGGCTGGCGGCTACGAAAATATCCAAACAGCACACTCATCTCCCCCTGCATCCCCTGCATCCCCTGCATCCCCTGCTCCCTCAGTCCTCTACCCTAACTTGCAAGAAGTAATGCTGGGGTATTCTGATAGCAATAAAGACTCTGGTTTTTTAAGTAGCAATTGGGAAATTCATAAAGCTCAAAAATCACTTCAGACAATTGCCGAAGAATACGGTCTCAGTCTGCGAATTTTCCACGGACGAGGCGGTTCTGTGGGACGTGGTGGCGGCCCAGCTTATGAGGCGATTTTGGCTCAACCAGGTCATAGTATTAATGGACGCATCAAAATTACCGAACAAGGAGAAGTTTTAGCTTCTAAATACTCCTTGCTGGACTTGGCTTTATACAACTTAGAAACCATTACTACCGCCGTAATTCAAGCTAGTCTGCTGCGGACTGGGTTTGATGATATCGAACCTTGGAACGAAATTATGGAAGAATTAGCAGCGCGATCGCGTCAACATTATCGTAATCTAATCTACGAGCAACCAGATTTTATTGACTTTTTCCACCAAGTCACTCCAATCGAAGAAATTAGCCAACTACAAATTAGTTCTCGTCCGGCGCGCCGTCCATCTGGCAAAAAAGATTTAAGCAGCTTACGAGCCATTCCTTGGGTATTTAGCTGGACACAAACACGATTTTTGCTGCCTTCTTGGTATGGTATTGGCACAGCCTTACAAGAGTTCTTGAACGAAGAACCAGAAGAACACTTGAAATTGCTGCGTTACTTTTATCTCAAATGGCCTTTTTTCAAAATGGTGATTTCCAAAGCAGAGATGACCTTGGCAAAAGTAGATATGCAAATGGCACATCACTACGTTCAAGAATTGTCAAACCCTGAAGATATAGACCGATTTGAGAAAGTTTTTGAGCAAATTGCTAATGAATTTTATCTGACAAGGGATTTCGTACTCAAAATTACTGGTCACAATCGCCTTTTAGACGGTGATCCTGTATTGCAACGTTCAGTGCAGTTACGCAACGGCACAATTGTACCACTAGGATTTATCCAAGTTTCCCTACTCAAACGTTTGCGACAATCCCGGAATATTACTGCTACTTCTGGCGTGATTCACTCTCGTTATAGCAAGGGTGAGTTACTGCGAGGAGCATTGTTAACCATTAATGGTATTGCTGCGGGAATGAGAAATACAGGTTAAAAAGTAAATACTGAAGACTAGGAACCAAAACAAGAGGCTTAAAGGCAAAGGAAAAGTTGCAAAATTTTTCCAGATTTACCTAAGTTATGACTCGTTGTTAGAGGTTTATTAGCAACTACACTCCCAGAAACCTTAGAATAATTAAAGTGTATTTAATTTTGTAACAAATATTTATGCCTCCTCGCTGGCCTCGTAAACCCGATCGCAAAGACCCAGATTTCCGTAAATTAGATGACCGGATGAATTTCGCTGTGCATGTGGCAGCTGCCTCTGCGGTTAATTCCGGTTTATGGTTTGCCCAAAATTTGCAAGCTACTACCTGGGAGTGGCTGCCTTGGTTAACGGCAAGTTGGATAATAGTATTGTTGGTGCATCTAATTTATATTAATGCGATCGCCAATTACTCACAGTCACCACCCAAATCCACCTGAAGATGGACTGTTGAAGCTAGGGCAATTGTAACCTGAGGTAGTTGAGTCGGTCTGATAAATTGAGCGATAATGTTTTCAATGACTTGAAGAATTAGCAACTCTTTCTTGATATAGGGTTATTTTGATGGCTAACACTAACACCGCAGAACTACTAGAAGCCCTAGCAGCTGAAATTGGCGAAAATGTTTATATAGACATTGCCAAGTGGCATCTTTATTTATCTGATGCCAAGCTACATACTGTTGTGGCTGAGCAACTGTATCCCTTAATTACTTCTAATGCTGTCAATGAAGATCGGGTTATTCAAGTATTGGGAGCTATTACAGTAAAAATAGGTGGTGGTAAAAAGGAATTATCTTTAATAGATTTACTACCATTGCAATGCCAGGTCAATTTAGTGGATATTTTAGAGAAATATCAGCGCGAGATATAATTTATATCTTCTGAAATTAAATAAAACCACCCATAAACACAGATAAAGTTAATGATTCTATTGTACTTAATATGAAGTCATGGTTACTTTTAATCATTAAAGAGTTTTAGCGTTTTGAACTAAACAGTGTTAAATACGGGTGAGTTTATATTTACATCCACGCTCAATTTTTACACACACTGACTTATGGAGATGAGGAATATGTTTCTACAACTTAAAGGTACTGAAGATTTGGTAAAAATTCTTGATATTCAAGAATTGCTTGATCCAAATAACGATATCGTACATGCACAAGATCAAGAAGGACAAGAAGAACAGCAGTCTGAGACTTTCAAGAAAGCAAACCTTGTTTTTCCTTCCGGTGAAAAATTACCACTTTGTTGGTTAGATGCCAACTATAAGAAAGGCTAAAGTTTCTTAATTTATATAGCTTTTTGTGTCTTAGTGTCTTAGTGGTTGAAGATTTATTTACCACAAAGGCACTAAGACACTAAGTATTTTAAAGTCAGTTATAAAGCTACAAGTTGTGATTCTATTTCTGAGAATTTCAAATCACGACCGATAAAGACTAATCGGGTTTGTCTTGCTTCTTCTGGTTGCCAAGGGCGGTCATAAAATTTATCAAATCGGGTTCCTACTCCTTGCATCACTAAACGCATAGGTTTGTTAGGTACTGCCACAAAGCCTTTAATACGGTAAATTTCTTGTTGATTTGCTAGTTTTTGCAACTGCTGTTGTAGTTGTTCTGGGTCAAAAGCCCGGTCTAAAATAATGTGAGTTGAGGTAATTTCTTCGTCGTGGTCGTGTTCTTCTTCAGCGTCGTGATGGCTGGGACGACTATCTAAGTTGTCTTCGACTGCGGCTTGTAATCCTAATAATATAGATGGATCGAGTCTGCCGCGATCGCTCTCAACAATCTTTACAACTCTAGGCAATTCTTTTTTAATCAACTCTTCTACTTGCGCTAATTCTTGGGCATTAACCAAGTCAGTTTTATTCAATACTACTAAGTCTGCACAAGCAAGTTGGTCTTCAAATAATTCTTGTAAGGGTGTCTCGTGTTCTAGACTATCATCTGCTTGTCGTTGGGCGGCGATCGCTTCTAAATCACTGGCGAAGGTTCCTGTTGCTACTGCTGCACAATCTACGACGGTAATCACCGCATCTACAGTTGCACCATTACGAATTTCCTGCCAGCGAAAAGCCTTCACTAACGGTTTTGGTAAAGCTAACCCAGAAGTTTCAATAACAATACAATCAATGCTGTCTCGCCGCTTCAGTAACTGTTGCATCGTCGGATAAAACTCTTCCTGCACGGTACAGCACAAGCAGCCATTGGTCAATTCAAAAATATTATTTTCTTCCTCACTATCTTCGGGGCAAATTTGACAGGATTTCAAAAGTTCGCCATCAATACCGAGTTCGCCAAATTCGTTGACTAAAACTGCAATGCGTCGTCCTTGATTGTTTTGTAGCAGATGGCGAATTAAGCTAGTTTTACCACTGCCTAAAAAGCCTGTAATTACTGTAACGGGAATTTTTGTAGCCATTGTTTAGTTGAAGTTTTGCCCAGAGGCGATGATTTGCACCTCTTTGCATTTTGCCTTAGTTGGGATATTTAAAAAACAGTAGGGGCAACTTCCATGCGATCGCCTAACCTTAGACGAACCCAGGGAAGTTACCCCTAATAATTTACCAAAATTAACTTGAAAAAATTTACTCAGCGGTAGCAAGTTCGGTGCTGCCACGGGCGCGGCGGCGTGTCAAGCTGTTGTATAGCATTATACCGATCGCTTTGACTAAATTGCCTTCCAATTCCTGGAACAGCTTCATGTTTGTGCCGAAGGCAGCGTTGGCTTCATCAACAATGCGATCGCCTGTAGCATCATCTAAGGGCAGTTCATCCAAAGTTTGACGATAGTTCGCTTTGAATCCCTTCTCGTCGGTGATATCTGCAAATTCATAGAAAGCTGTACCTTGTCCATCAGACAAGTTCATTGCCGTCACAGCAATATTTTTGAGAATTTGTCCCCCAGATAAATCACCCAAATAACGAGTGTAAGAATGAGCAATTAGTAATTCTGGTTCTGTTGCAGATATTTCTCGGATGCGTTTTACATAAGCTTCACCGGCTGATGATAGTCTGATTTGTTCGCGCCAGTTAGCACCAAAATAGTAATTTAGGTCTTGTTCTAGGGTATGCTTACGGTTAAGTTGAGGAAAGTAAATTTTAGAAACAATTGGGTGCTGGCGGTGCTTTTCCATCTCCTCTTCCATCGCCG
>JBBSOP010000407.1:0-4996 GCA_038259655.1 Chroococcales cyanobacterium | reverse complement strand
GCTATGCCGTAGGCTTTACGTAATGACAGGCTTCTGGAGCGATCGCACAACCTAAAGCTAGATGACCAAACCAAGTACTAGGGAGAATTTTAAGACTTGTGTGTACACCGTAGCCCAAGGTGGGAGAGGAATGGAAGCAGGGTTTTTTAGAGCCGTCGAACTCACGTTCTTTACTTCTGTGCGAGACGCTGCGCGTAGCTTGCTTCTCCGTAAGAGTACGTGTTCTACGTTTCCTTTGTGGTAGCCTATGGCAAGCCGCTTGAGCGTCTACGTTTTTTCATAATTTTGCTTAAGTCCTGTGAAAGTTATTTTGTAAACTAACCGCAGAGACGCTGAGTACACAGAGAGGAGAGTTACGTGAGTGATAATTTTTTATCAATGTTATTTAATGCTGCTACTAATTTATCTATCTGCGCTGGTTGATGAGTTGCCATTACAGAAATTCTAATTCGACTTGTGGGTACTGTGGGCGGACGAATTGCTGGGGCAAAAATGCCAGCCTTTTTTAGTTGTTTAGCAGCATTAAGCGCCGCTGTGGCACTTGGTAATTGAAGACATAATATAGGTGATTCTGAAGGTAATAATTTTAAATTAGGTAGTTGTTGATGTATTAAATTTTTTAAATAATCTATATTGCGCCACAATTGGGTTAAACGTTGCGGTTCTTGCTGCAATGTTTTGATTGCTGCTAAGGCTGCTGCTGTGTCTGCGGGTGAAAGTGCAGTGGTATAAATCCAACTAGGGGCGCGATTTCGTAAAAAGTCAATTAAGGTGGCGCTTCCCGCTACATATCCGCCTAAGCTACCCAAGGCTTTACTTAAAGTGCCAATTTGAATTAACTGTCTGCCTGTGCATCCAAAATGTTCGACGCACCCAGCGCCAGTTTTTCCTAGTACTCCAGTGGCATGAGCTTCATCGACTAGCAGCATACAGCTAAACTCATCAGCTAAATCTAAGAGTGCTGGTAAGGGACATAAATCACCATCCATGCTGAAGACACTATCAGTAATTATCAAACAGCGTCGGTAGTTTTGCCGCTGTTGAATCAATTGGGTTTTTAGTGCTGCAACATCACAGTGTGGATATTCAATTACCGTTGCACTGCTGAGAATTGCCCCATTTTTTAGGCTTGAATGATTGTACTGGTCAGATAAAATTAAATCGCGTCTACCTACTAGAGCAGTAATTGCACCTAAATTTGCTAGATAGCCAGAACTAAATATTACTGCATCTTCTGTTTGTTTTAGAGATGCGATCGCCTGCTCTAATTCCCGATGTAATTCACGATGACCACTAAGTAATCTAGAACCAGTACTACCAGTCCCAAATTCCTGAATAGCCTCAGTTGCCGCCTTGATTAAGCGTTCATCTCCAGCTAATCCCAAATAATCGTTACTGGCAAAATTAATTACCTCTTGCCCAGCCAAAAGCACAGTTGCACCGGGGCGACCGTCAATTGTTTGTACAGAACGATACCAATCTGCTCTGTGAATGGTTGTTAGAGATTCTTCTATCCAAGAATAGGGCATACCTTCGGAATTAAAAATTAAAAATTAAAAATTAAAAATTGAATTGATTTCATTTTTCATTTTTAATTGAGCGAAGCATGGGGTATGAAAAATGCTGCTAATTGTCTTTTGGCAACTAACTAACTTGTTCGCTGCTGCTTAGATGAGCGATCGCTTGTTTGATCCAGTCTTCTACATAAGCGTCTTTGGGTAGTCCAATGTCTTCGCTGACGACGTGCAGAGCGTGACTGACTTCATGGGCAGTATATCCCAAAGCGAAGAGAGTCATTTGCACTTCTTCAAGAATCCCTGGTGCTGGGCCGCCTGTGGCGACGAAGAAGCCTGCTGATTTACGCCACTCGACTAATTTGCTTTTTAGCTCTAGACAAATGCGTTCTGCGGTTTTTTTGCCGACACCAGGGGCTTGGATTAAGATTTGCGTGTTAGCGGCAATAATTGCTTGGACTAAATCGGGTAATTCCAAAGTGTCCAGCAAAGCGATCGCTAAAGATGCCCCAATACCGCTAACGGTCAGTAAATGACGGAATAAATCACGTTCTGATGGCGAAGCAAAACCGTACATAAACGGTACTTCTTCCCGAATTTGCAAATGGGTGAAAATCTGAATCACTCCTCCTGAGTCTGGCAATTGCTGTGCCAGCCGTTGAGGAATTTGCAAATCATACCCTAAGCCATTTACTTCTAAAGTCAAAACAACGCGATTAACGCTAATTGTTTGAATACCAGCGACGATTCCTTTGAGATAGCTAATCATTCTAAGAAACCAAAATATTTCAAACCTTCAAGAATGCCACCTGCACAAAAATCTTGTGCTAGGTAACGATGGTCAGCGGGATACTCGTTGTGCCACTGGAGTAACTCTTTCCGTGCATTCCCGACTATAATTCCTTTTTCGTTGCCTACAGCAAATAAAGCAATATCATTACCTGAATCACCGCAGACAACTGTCTGTTCTGCTGCAAATTTCCACTTTTGACGTAAAAACTGCATTGCCTGACCTTTATCGCTGGTAAGTGGCACAATGTCAAGGTCAATACCGCTACTATAAATTAACTTTATATTTAATTCACATTTTTGCAGTTCTGACTCTAGCTGTGGCAGAACACTTGCTGCAACTTCTTGATGGAGAAAACAACTCACTTTAAAAGGACGCTGCTCTGAATCTGGTTGCAAAGCTAGCTCAGGAAAGTACTGAGTTATAGATAGCACTTTTTCTCGATCCCATCCAGGAGAGAGAATTTCTGACCAACCTGAATCGGGAGTATCAGTATCATCAAGATAAATTTCTGTACCTACAGAAAGAACGAGAGCATCTGGTTTGATGAGGTTTCTTTCTACTTGGAGTTCTTTGTAAAGAACAGGCGATCGCCCGGTAGCATAGACAATTTTAGTACCGTGTTCTTGGCGATGTTGACTCAGTAGTTGGCTCAGTTCTACTAAGGCTTGGTCGTTACCTACAAAGGTGTTATCTAAATCGGTAACAAAAAGAAATGGTTTCATGGTTTTTTAAGTTAGTAGATGGCAAATTACTTAAAAATCTGAAGATTCGCTAGGTACAATCTGCAAGCACAAATTCTTGACCATGCGTTCCGAGATAATCTACCAGATTTTGGCTCTTGTGTATTCTTGCTAACGAAGGAAGAGGGAAGAAGGAAGAAGTTTTTGCCTCTTCCCTCCTGCCTGAACCTGATGATAAATATTCACACAGACTTACTTAGTTAATTATGATTCAGCCAAAGCTTGAGGAAATGCTGGGCTAAATTTGGGATAGGAAAGCCCATATTTGGCAAACACTTGTTTAGCCCGTCGGATCAAATCTGTTTTATAAACAAACTCGTCTCTAGCATCCATTGGATAAGACTTGAGTTTAAAATGAGTACTCGAAGGTAGTTCTTCCATCACCACCACAATCGGTAGCTTTAACTGTGTGTACCGACTACTGTAAGCTGCTTGATATAAAATTCGGATTACCTGCTCTATATCAACTTCATGGTCTAAGTAAAATTCCGTAACTGCTTGTGCTTCTAGCTGCCCACTATTGGCATTAGAGATGGCATCAGTCCAAGTTTTATTATGGGGAATAGTGACGGTATTATCGTCAGGAGTTTGTAGTTTTAGTCCACGTAAGCCGTAACCGATAACTTCGCCATAATGTTCACCAATGCGGATGCGATCGCCTACCCGATATGGTGCTTCAAATAAAGTCACAATGCCAGCAATAATGGAACTCACATAATCTTTAAAGGCAAATCCCAAGGCTACAGCCAGAGTACCCGTGAGTGCCAAAAAATTATTTTGAGACAGATTGAGAAATAAGTTAAGCAGATAAACTGTGGTGACAATTAAAATTAGAGCTTTCCAAAAAGGTACTGATTGTTTAATTAGTAATCGAAAGCGTCGCGGTACTCGTTCAGATAGCCAATTAATCAAAGACTGAGTTGTAACTGAGATTCCGTAGGCAACGAAAATACTAATCAGGGCTTTAATAATCTTTTTAACTGTGATGTCAGTCAGGAGTTTTTCGATTGCGCCATTATTATTGATTAATTGAGCATAGAGGTTAGTCTTAACAAAAAAAGTAGAACTTTCAGTAAAGAACCAAGGCAAAAGCATGATTATTTGTCTCCAACCGAAAAGTTGTTGTTACTCAATTCTGTTTTGAGTGTGGGATAGTAAACAGGATTGAGACTTAATTGCTCTTGCTGTTGCACTATTACTCCTGCACTCTGAAGTATTTGTACCCGCGATCGCACAATCCGTTCATTTTCGCCTAAACTCAAAGCTAGATGAGGTCTAGTCATCTGACCGTGAAGCAATAAAGAATGTAGCAAGTAACGATCAAAGGCAGTCAAATCAGGCATAATCGGCAAAATTGGGTTTGTCTGTCGGAGGTTAACAGTAACTTCTAGAGTTACATCACGATCTGTTAGCCCAGGCTTAGCTTCAGAAACAGCATCAGATGTGTCAGCAGCACGAATCCTCAGTGCTTGTAGCCAAAGGTTGGCTGCTACACTGCTTAATCCAGAGGCAAAATTGGCAAGAGATTTCCAGTAAGCTAGATCAATATCTTCTTGGTGCTTTAATTCTGTGGTAACGGGTGCTAACCACTCCTGAAGTTCGTCTCCTGCTAATTTAGGTAAAGGCTGAACTTGCTCTAAATAGGCATTTACTTGACAAACTTGGTTCAGAAATGTCCAAGCCCAATAATTACAACCAATCAGCCAGAATCGAGACTGATCCTGAATCACAGCATTTTGTAGAAACTCGATTCCTTCCCAACCTTGGATACACCGCAGAAAGCACTGCGCCAGACAAGGAATTACAATCAAGGTTTGCCGATCGCTGAGTTCTGAATCGACAGACTGGGGGGATTCTAGTTGACTAGAAAAAGCATTGCTAATTACTGTTTGCAGCGCTGAGGGATCGGTTGATCGTTGCCATTCTGTGAGAGGATTAATCACCTGTAG
>JBBSOP010000406.1:0-5009 GCA_038259655.1 Chroococcales cyanobacterium | reverse complement strand
TCTCCTTGGCTTGCTTCAACGGGAGAAATACTTCCTGGATATCCTGGTTCTGTTGTTGTTGGAACTCTAGCAAAAAACTTTGGTGGTGTTTATCATACAACTTCTATTTTAGAGTGTATTGCTAATGAAGATGTCTCAAGTGAACAATGCTCTTTTACTAAAAATAATATTGCTGGCGGAACTCCCTTTAGAAAAGTGCCATATTTTAATGTATTTGGTTTAAATCAAAGTTATGCTGTTAACGTTTGTCCTTCTTGTGTTGTTGCCCATGATCAGATCTCTGGTTCAAAAGAAGAAATTTTAACAGCTTTTATCAAGTGGTTTATTACACTTGATAAACCACAAAGAAGAGAATTGATTTCTCTTTTAGGAGATGGCGATGAAGCTAGTGACTTAAGGCAAGTATTAATAAATCAATCTTCAGAAGCAGTAAATGAATATTCGAGAGTACGCGCAAGAGTTCAGGAGCAGGAACAGGAGCAGCGTAGACAAGAGTTACTTGGTAATTAGATGGTGTTAAAACAGTAGTGTAGTAAAATTATGTTGGGTTGCGGCAAGTAAACCAAACACCAAAAAATTTAATTTTTATCAAAAATACCTGATACCGTTACTTTAAGGTTGCTATGTATGACAACATCTGTAAATTCATTGCCGAAAACTTCAAAGATGACTTAGCAACTTGGTTACTAGGTTCACCGATTAGATTAACAGAACTTAGCCCTACCGAATTATCATCTGAACCAATTCGTGCCGATTCATTAATATTATTGCAATCTGATGATTTAGTTCTCCATACCGAGTTTCAAACCGACGTTGATGGAGACATTCCCTTTAGGATGTTAGATTATCGGGTTAGGGTTTATCGCCGCTTTCCTAACAAAGAAATGCGTCAAGTAGTAATCTATTTAAGAAAAACAAGTTCAGAATTAGTCAGTGAAAATAGTTTCAAATTAAACAACACTCACCATCAGTTTGAGGTAATACGTCTGTGGGAGCAACCTACAGACAGATTTATGAGTATTCCAGGTTTGTTACCCTTTGCCGTGCTAAGTCAGACAAACGATCCTACAATGGTATTAACCCAAGTAGCCAAAGCAGTTGAAGCAATAACCAATCGCCAGCTACAAAAAAATATAGCTGCTGCCAGTGTAATTTTAGCAGGTCTGGTGTTAGATAAAAATGTAATTAGCAAGATCTTAAGGAATGAGATGATGCGCGAATCAGTCATTTATCAACAAATCCTAGAAGAAGGTGAAGCCAAAGGCAAAGCAGAAACAACAAGAAAGTTGGCTTTAAATTTGTTGCGAATTGGAATGAGTCTAGAGCAAATTGCTCAAGTTACTGAATTATCTATTGAGCAAGTTCAAGTTTTACAAAATGAGATTCAAAAAACTTGACTTCAACAAATGGCTTGATAAAATATGCGACTATACAAGTTAAACCCGCATATGCGGGTTTAAAAGTTTTTATTAGTCCGCGCAGACAAACTTGGTTTGTGTAGAAGCGATTTTTAATCGCCTAGTTTTCAAATTCTCAAACTAAAACTCGGCACTTTGTGGTGTACGGGGGAAGGGAATCACGTCACGGATATTTGCCATACCTGTCATAAATTGCACCAGTCGTTCAAAACCCAAGCCGAAACCCGCATGAGGGACAGTACCATAACGGCGCAAATCCAGATACCACCACAATTCTTCTGGATTTAAACCTTGCGCTAATATGCGACGTTCTAAAACTTCTAAACGTTCTTCCCGCTGAGAACCGCCAACAATTTCGCCAATTTTGGGTGCAAGAATATCCATTGCGCGGACGGTTTTTTCATCGTCGTTCAAGCGCATATAAAAGGCTTTAATTTGCGCTGGATAGTCTGTAACGATCGCAGGTTTTTTAAACAGTTGTTCAGCTAAATAGCGTTCGTGTTCTGATTGTAAATCTAAGCCCCAACTTACAGGATACTCGAATTTGACATCGGCTTTTTCTAAAAGTGCGATCGCCTCTGTGTAAGTCAAACGCTCAAACTGATTATTAACAATGTTTTCGGCTGTTGCTAACACAGAATTATCTATGCGCTGATTGAAAAATTCCATATCTTCTGGGCAAGTTTCCAACACATATTTAAAGATGTGTTTGAGAAACGCCTCGGCTAAATCCATATCGCCTTCTAAATCGCAAAAAGCCATTTCTGGCTCAACCATCCAAAATTCTGCTAAGTGACGCGAAGTGTTAGAATTTTCTGCCCGGAAGGTAGGGCCAAAGGTGTAGACGTTAGAAAACGCCATCGCCATCACTTCCGCTTCCAATTGACCGCTAACTGTGAGATATGTAGGTTTACCAAAAAAGTCTTGGGTGTAATCTACCCCTTGATTTTCTGCACGGGGAATATTCTTTAAATCCAAACTCGTAACACTAAATAATTCACCCGCGCCTTCGCAGTCACTAGCGGTAATAATGGGTGTATGTACCCACAAAAAGCCTCGTTCTTGAAAAAATTGGTGAATAGCCGCAGAACAGGCATTTCTCACCCGAAAAACTGCACCTAAAGAATTAGTACGCGATCGCAAATGTCCAATAGTCCGCAAAAATTCAAAAGACTGGCGTTTCTTTTGCAGAGGATAAGTTTCAGGATCAGCTTCTCCAAAAACTTCCACCGTCTCGGCTTTCAACTCAATGCGCTGTCCTTTCCCTAAAGACGCTACCAGTACCCCTGTCACCTCGACTGCTGCACCTGTATTTAGTTTTTTTAAAATAGCTTCGTAATCTGGCAAATCCTGATTGATGACAACTTGCAAATTAGCTAGTGATGAGCCGTCATTGACTTCAATAAAAGCAAATCCTTTCGACTCGCGTTTCGTCCGCACCCAGCCTTGAATTTGGAGAGACTCATCAGGTTGACCACTTCGCAATATTTCTGCAATCCGTCGATTTACCATATTTACCCAACATAAGATTTTAATATCCAGCCTATAATAACGCCCATTCCACCAAAACGGACTGCTTGCCAGAAAGGTTTTTTGAGACTACGCCAAGAGAATAACTGGCTTTCTAGGTTTATTTCTAACACTTCTAAGCGCTGTTGAATCTGTTGTAACTCTGCTTTAATTTCTGGGGTCTGGTATTTATTTTGTTGCAATTCGTGACGGCGTTGTTGCCATTGTGCTTGTTCTTGACGATCGCTTTGCACTTGAGCATACCGTTCTTTTAATGATATAAGCGATCGCTCCACTGATTCCAGTTCTTGTGCAAAATCTAATTCGTGCTTTTCCCCTGACGGCTGTGATTTTTTAGGCGGCTTCATTTACAAGTAGTACAGTAGTAAGTAAATGCAACTTTGCCAATAGTTTATGTCTCAACCAACCCAGCTGCCTAAATCCAGCCAACTGAATGAATTTACTACTCTAGAACTTGCCCAAGCCCTTATGGAAAGGCTGAGTATTTCCCCTAACGATTGGCATCGCCTCAAGTCTAACCGCAATTCTCGCGCTAGTGAACAAGTAGCAGCAGCTGTTTTATATCTTCTCAAAGATCAGCCACAAGAAGCGATCGCCCGTTTAGAACAAGCTGTTGGTTGGTTAGATCGCTCCATTTCCGCGCCTCCCTGTCCAACTCACGGCGATAAAGGGGCTAGGGGCTAGGAGCTAGGGACTAGTGTTTTCATACTAAAAGCCTTCAGGGTGTTGGGTAGAGAGAATTATTGAACAAAAACTCTTTCTCTTTAATCTCCCTGCTCCCTGCTCCCTCACCGTCGCAGAGATAATAGGCGAGAACGATTTTCCATCTGTTTACAAAGTCTTAATTCTGTGCCTTTGCGGTTCCACTCTACTTGATCAAAAATTTGGTGGAGAAGACATAAACCACGGCCACTTTCTGCTTCATCGGGTGGTAGATAGTCTGTAGACTCATCATCGCCAGCCGATGAAGGATTAAAGCCTTGACCTTGATCTGAGATTACCCACCAATACTGATTATCTATAAGAGAAAAACGCACTACAACTGTTTTACCAGGATCAAGGTTATTACCATGTTTCGCTGCATTGACTAAGGCTTCTTGAAGTCCTAGCCGCAGTTCTGCTTGCAATTTTGCTGGGATCTCCGCCAATAACAAATCTAGGATTGGACAGAGATAGAGAGTTGAGGCAAAACTAATTGTGCCCCAATAACGTCCAACTGGACGAAGGGAAATGGTAATCACAAGAGAAACCCCATAGCTTTCAGTTAGCTAGACATCAGTTTGCTTTTACAGGCACTCTGATAATATTTGAGGTGGTCATGCTGCCTTCAAACTTGCGTCTTTGATACTAAGTTTTGAAAATGCTAGGGAGCATTTACTCTGTTTATGACGTGAGATTGCTGATACATAAAAGGGGTTTGATCAATCTGCTAATGCAGTTAGCAACTTAATAAAGATGCTAGAGACTTGAAAGAGTGTTAAGATGCTCTTTACATTACCCGCTCTTACTTTAGACAATCTTAATTCATGTCTTTTAGAGTGTATGCAACTTTAATTTTTTTAACAAAATCATTTGAATTTTAGATTAATTCAATTTTAGCATTTTTCCTATGCACTAGACGACAAATTTGAAATTTCAATTTTTTTTAAAAGATTCATAACTCTTGTCTAACTGTGATAACACAAGAAAGGCGGCAACTTCCACATGAGCCGTTTGCGGAAAAAAATCAGCAGGTTGGATACGTGTGATTGTGTACAGTCCATCTTGGCACAGTAGTTTCAGGTCACGAGCAAGAGTGGCTACTTTACAGCTGAGGTAAACAATGCGCGGAGGTTTCGACTGCATTAAAGATTCGATTACAGCGCGATCGCATCCTTTGCGTGGCGGGTCGAGTAGTACCACATCTGGTATTGTTCCCATTTTTGGCAACAATTTCTCTACTGCCCCCACTTGAAATTGCACATTATTAATTCCGTTGTGCTGGGCATTTAAAATTGCTTGTTCTACTGCTTCTGGTTGTAATTCCAATCCTGTTGCTTGGCGGACTTGTTTGGCTAGAGG
>JBBSOP010000405.1:0-5016 GCA_038259655.1 Chroococcales cyanobacterium | reverse complement strand
TTCTTAAAAGTTTTAATAATTTTGATATTTTTATCCCCAAAACCTTATTCTTGCGTTCAGCCATAATTAGTGTTTCATCCCAGTGATAGTTGCTAGAACGCTTTCACAGTAAGCTTTTTATCTTTTATGGACAAGTCTATTTGATTTTTGGGCGTTGCATAAATGCGGGATGAATTCAGATTTTTGACCAAAGCTAAAGATTGATTCTTCGCGCCTTTGCGCGAAACAAAATTCATCCCATTAATCAGCAACGCCTCTTTTCGCAGCATTCGCCCCAGTCATCTGCTTGAAGTGGGGGGTACAGTTGTTGTAATGTGTGCCATGATTAAGCGATTTATCGTCGTGAGGAGGCGATCGCATACAGAGCAGATCGCCAGAAACATCCAAGCTCTGAGCTAAAAACTTTATGTTTTCGGGTAGAATCGCCAAGTTAATTTCTAAACTGACGATGCTTGTGGTTGCACTTTTTTCGATTTACGCGCAAATCTTCGTCCTAAATGATCAATCATTGAATCTAAACCAGTGCCTTAACCACTAGCTTTGGCATAGTTATAAACCATCAAACCCGCTGCATAAGCTTCACTACCCATAGCCACAGATGTATCATCTTACTCAAACTAAACAATCTTTCACTGCATAAATCACTTGATCTTGTTGTTCATGTGTGAGTTCTGGGAACATAGGCAAAGATAAAACCTCATGACAAGCTAACTCTGCTACTGGCAATTGCCCTGGCTGATAACCCAAATGTTGATAAACTGGCTGCAAATGTAAAGGATGGGGATAGTAAACCATTGAACTTACCCCCCGTTCTTGCAATTGATTTCGTACTGAATCTCGATATGTAGTGCTGGAACCATTTCGTCCCTCGCTGGAGATACGAACGGTATATTGATTCCACACGCTAACGCCTTTTGCTAATTCTTGGGGTGCAACAATGCCAGGAAGTTGAGTTAAAAACTTTTGATAATAAGCAGCGATCGCCTGTCGTTGATGATTCCATTGATCGAGATAACGCAGCTTAATTTGCAGAATAGCCGCTTGCATAGTATCTAAGCGACTATTTACACCAATTTCTTCGTAATAGTAGCGATTTTTCTGTCCATGCTCTTTCAGTACTCTTAACTTCGCAGCAAGTTCAGGATCGTTAGTCGTAATCGCTCCACCATCACCACAACCGCCTAAATTTTTGGTAGGGTAAAAACTAAAGCAACCCAAATGGCCAATACTGCCAACCTTTTGATTATCCCAACTTGCACCTGTAGATTGAGCGCAATCTTCAACTACAGCTAAATTGAAAGACGAAGCGATCGCCATCAATGCTGTCATATCCACAGGTTGGCCAAATAAATGTACTGGGATAATGGCTTTGGTTTTGGGTGTAATTGCCGCAGCTACTTGCTGCAAATCTAAATTAAATGTAGTAGTGTCTATATCAACAAAAATCGGCTTTGCACCTACAGCACTGATCACCTCAGCCGGGGCTACAAAGGTGAAGGGTGTGGTGATGACTTCATCACCTGCACCAATTTCTAAGGCGCGCAATGCTAAGAAAAGCGCATCAGTGCCAGAGTTACAAGCTATACAATTAGTAACATGATGATATGCGGCAAACTGTTGTTCAAAAGCTTCTACTAAGGGGCCGCCAATATAACGCCCAGAAGATAAAACCTCTAATACGGCTGCACTTACTTCTGCTTCAATAGTGGCGTATTGTTGCTTGATATCAAAGGCAGGAATCGAATTTATGCTTTGGATCATGAGTTTAATTTTATCTGAAGATACAAAGGATGCTCTTCGACTGTCAATTTTTGCTAATTGAAGTGTTCAAAAAGCTTGTAAAAGACTGTCGCCCCTGATACGCATCAAGAAGGGTTTTTACTGAAATTATTTTATGGTTAAGGATACCATTGGTTGGCAGAAAAGATGATACATATCAACCAAGATCCGACACTTGGAATTAAAGTTCCAGATGTGTATGCTGTTGTGATCAGAAAATCCCAGGAGGTAAAGAACTTATGCCAGATTTAATCAAGTTGGACTTAGTTGATTTGGTTGTTGCTGTAGGACTAATGGCGATCGCTATTGGTTTATCTGCTTGGGAGAAATTAGGACTAGAGTTAAGCATAGCGATCGCTACGGGCAGAACTATCTTACAACTACTCGTACTGGGATACGTTTTAGACTTCATCTTTGCTTTAGACAATCCTTGGGCAGTTTTGGCGATATTAGCAATAATGCTGACAATAACGGCGATTGTCGCACGAAATCGCATCAGCCAAAAAATTCCCTATCTCTTACCTTTGGTGTGGGGTGCAATTTTAGTTAGTACTGCCTTAACATTGCTTTACGCCAACATCTTGATCATTCAACCAGATCGATGGTATGACCCACAATATGTAATTCCTTTGGCAGGAATGATCATTGGTAATGCCATGAATGCAGCAGCGATCGCTGGTGAACGATTTGTAAGCACTATTAACACTCTTTCTTTAGAAATAGAAACTCACTTGAGTTTAGGCGCAACTCCTGGGCAAGCAGTTAGCCAGTACCGCAAAGATGCCATTAGAGCTGCATTACTCCCTACTCTCAATCAAATGATGTTGATAGGTATGGTAGCATTACCAGCAATCACTACCGGACAATTACTGGCAGGAGTGACACCCCTTGATGCTATCTCCTACGAAATTTTAATTATTTTCATGGTTGCTGTTGCCAACTTGTTAACAACGGTTTTAGTTACCAAAGGTTTGTGTCGCCAGTTTTTCAATTCTGCCGCGCAGTTGATTAGGTGATATCGCAGAAGACAGTACAATCACAAAAATTCACCACTTAGATTTGATTACGCCATTCAACGACTTCAGCCACATAAGTTGAGAAAGCGTTCTATTTAATAGCAAGCAAATAACTTGATTAAAACTGATAATTACACCGTTAAAATCCTACGAATAGTTTGCTGTCTAATTTGTCAATACGTAAGTTCTAACTATATAGAAAGTTTATTTTTTTAGTATTAGGCTTAATTTGAAAACTATTCTATAATGCTTACCTATTATACATCCTGGCTATTGTGTCGATGACTTTACAATATTTTTTTGATTAAAGTATCGAGCTATTGCTATAAAAATTACCTAAATCCCCTGTAATCTGTTAACTGTTTAAACTGAGGAAAAGACAGGGTAAGAATTTGTTCATATCACAACCAAAGATTAGAAAAGTTTCTATCTTATGTTGTGTGCGATCAATCGCTGCAAAGATTGATACCTATGAAAAATTTTATCCTGAATATCCTTGCAATAGGTAAATAGTTTCACAGTCAAAATCTACATTTTTTAATGTAACCAAATTAATCAATGAAGACTTCTTACGTTTTTAGGGCAACATTCACAGCAGTAGCTGGTATAATTTCAACTTTAGCTGTATCCACAACTGCCAAAGCTGCAACCCTTGTTGATTTAGAACTATCTTTATTAGTTGACGTATCTGGAAGCATAAGTGCTACCGAGTTCAACCTGCAAAAACAAGGTTATGTAGATGCTTTCGCCAACGCTAATCTTTTCAACGATTTCATTTCCAAAGGAAATACTGGAAAGATTGCTGCTAATTTAATTTACTGGGCTGGAACAAATCAGCAACAAGAATCCGTAGGTTGGACTTTAATCGATAGTGTAGCGTCATTACAGAGCTTTTCTGACGCTATTAATGCAACCACTCGTCCTTTTAGTGGTAGTACTGCTCCTGGTTCTGCAATTAATTTTGCTACACCCCGCTTTTTCGATAACGACTTTGATGGTACACGCTTAGTCATCGATGTGTCTGGTGATGGTGTTCAAAATGTGGGTGCTAATACAGCAGCTGCAAGAGATAATGCCCTAGCATCGGGTATTGATGCAATCAACGGTCTAGTTATTGGTAGCGGAACTGGACTCTTCAATTTCTATGACAATAACGTGAAAGGCGGTACTGGTGCGTTTGTTTTGTCAGCCAATAACTTTGAAGATTTTGCTAATACAGTTGAACGGAAAATCAAGATAGAGGTTGGTAATCCTCAAGGAGTTCCTGAACCAGCTTCTTTAATTGGCTTACTAGGTTTGGGTGCTTTTGGTGTAACCACCAAGCTCAAGCGTAGTCAAAAGCAGTCAGTTAAGTGCTAATCTGAGCTTACCTCTGTAAATATACTGACCATAAAGAAAGGAGGTGAACATTAGGGATGTGCAGAAAAATAAAGCACCTATTATCTAGGATCGTGGGTTTCGACTACTTCGACTTCGCTCATACCATTTCTTTGTGAGGCTGCGCCAAATTTTCTTTCTTTGTGTCCTACCCTGCGGGTTCGCCCTTGGCGTTCTCCTAAGAGTAGCCGCTAACGCGTCTATGCGGTAGCCTGCGGCAACCTGCGGCAAGCCGCTTTGCGTCTACGTTCCTCATATAGTTTGTTTGACGCATCTTCATACAGAATTGGTATCAGTACAAGTGCGCTCAACCCACTGGCTAAGAGTCGAGGGCTGAGCGTCAAGGACTGAGCGTCAAGGACTGAGCGTCGAGGGCTGAGCGAAGTCGAAGCCCGATCTTTTGTTACACTATTTGACCGCAAGTCCCTTACTCGCCTCCTGTGTTTGATAATTGACTATTCACTATTTGGACGAAAATTTGGCAGTTCTACCCATGCCAAAGACTTGCGTCCTTTGGGTGGACGCTCTGGATACACTACTGGCGAGAGTGATTGTGTTTCGTCGTTAGTCAAGTCCTCAGATGACTCTGGAGGCAAATCAAAATCAGTCTCCGACAGTTCTACATCATTTGATTGTGAGGTTTCTGGGTGATCATTCTCTGGCTCTTCAGCAGTCGTATTGCTCAGAGGTAAGGTGAATGATACTGGTGAGTAATTTGCTGATGAAACTATAGGCTCTTCCGTCTCCAAAGAAATGGAAATAACTGTAGGGGGATTTATTGCTTCTGCTAATACTTCCAATGGCTCTTGTAATGAAACTTCTGGTTCTTCATCTTCATCAAGAG
>JBBSOP010000404.1:0-5020 GCA_038259655.1 Chroococcales cyanobacterium | reverse complement strand
GATTTCGGCTGCATCTTCCTGGGGAACACCACTACCGCATACTTCCAGATATTTCACCTGGGTAGGTTGAATACCGGCTATTTGGAAAGCTTGATTACAAACTTCAGAAGTAGCAGAAACTGACCCCAAACTAACAGCATCAATAATTGCATAGATGCGATCACTGTTTGCTTTTGCAGTATCATGACGCTTGAGAACGACTGCGCCAGCACCTTCGCCTACTATCCAACCGTTAGCTTTTTGGTCATAACTCAAGGTGTTAACACCAGTGTTAATTTTTGACCATTGGTTTCGCAGTAAGATATTTTCCACCCCACCGGCTAAATCGACAGCACCAACAACAACTGCGTCTACTTCCCCCGAAATCAATAGCATTTGTGCCACTTCTAACGCTTTGAAGGCGGAAGTTTCTACCGCAGTCATAGTGAAGGCTAGTCCGCTGAAATTCCATAAAGAGGAAATCCGACTAGCCATGATATTACTGATATAGCTTAAATATTCGCCTACATCTACTTGATGGTGAACACTATCTTTAACGATGGTTTCCAACTGAGTGGTTTTATCCGCAGACAAGGCAATTTTTGCATTGTTCAAACCATCTTTAATCTGCCAAGATAAATTCCATCGTTGCTGTAGTTGGTGGACAGATAACTCTGTTTCCGCAGCAATAATTACAGCGACATTTTCCCCTTTTGAAATGTTGGCATCTTTGAGGGCGCGGTCTACTACTTTTAGTAGTAATAGTTGTTGCGGGTTCAGCTTTTCTACTTCGTTAGGGGGGATTTTGGAAGCCAAGGAATCAATGTCAAAGTCTGTGATGTAAGCTCCTGTTGGAGCTTTGCCATCTGTCAATCCGTATTGTTTAAGTAAGTCTTCTTGTTGTTCTATTCCATGCCATCTTTGAGGTGCTAAGGGGATGAAATGCTGTTTACCATCATAAATACTGCGTTCAAATGTATCTAGGTCTTTGCATTCACCAAAAAAGGCATCCATGCCGACAATGGCGATTTTGTTAGTGGTATTATTTTGGGGTTTTAACATTATGAACAAGGTGGGAGGGATGGATTAGTATCACGCAGAGACAAGGCAGCGCGTTGGGGAGACAGCGCTGTGGGCGGCTTTGCCGACTTGAAGCGACTGTCGTCGGGTTTCCCGACTTGTAGCGACTGCCGCGCGGAGGCGCAGAGAAAGAGAGGTTTAAGAGTACAAAATTTTATACTTCATGTTTTTCTTGTTCCAGAATCAAATGAGAGTTAGTACCACCAAAGCCAAAGGCACTTAAAGCTGCGTATTTTTTTGTCGTATTGTTTGGCCAAGGTGTTGCAGTTGTGACAATGTTGTGAGGAAAAATGGGATTATTTTCAGAACTTAGAGGTTCAGTCACATTAATAGTTGGTGGAATCGTGCCATGAGACATACTGCAAATTGCTTTAGTTAAGCTCACCATGCCAGCAGCAACGAGTAAGTGACCGACATTAGCTTTAGCAGAACCTACTAAAGGTGCTGCTTGATGTTGATTGAAAAATGTTTCTATCGAGTTAAATTCTGTAGTATCTCCTAGTAAAGTGCCGGTGGCATGACACTCCATATAATCTATAGCTTGAGGAGAAATTTGTGCTTCAGTATAAGCTCGTTCAAAAGCTAGGACTTGTCCTTGAGAATTAGGACTAAGTAAGTGCTTACCTTTACCATCGTTAGAAAGTCCATTACCACGAATGGTAGCTAAAATATGATCGCCATCTCTAACAGCATCATTATATCTTTTTAGCACAACCATTCCAATACCTTCAGATGTAATTAATCCTCGTGATTTTTGATCTAAAGGACAACTAATACCATCTTCTGGATATCCTTGAATGCCAGAAAATAACATTCTTAAAAATAGCGGGTCTGAACAACTGATTGCTCCAGCTAACATCAAATCAGCTTTACCAGATTGTAGGTAATGAGATGCCAACTTAATTGCATAAAATGATGATGAACAGGCAGCATCAATACAGAAATGAGTACTAGATAATGAAAAAGCTTGAGCAATTAAGGCTGCTGGAAAACCAGAAATCATCGCATTATGTGGAGATACATTTGCTGATGTTGATAAGTCAGTTAAATGAAAGTTTTGATTTTGTAAAAGTTTTGCGATCGCACTATCTATTATTTGCCGGTAAATTGGTGATAATAATTGATTAGATAACTTTGTCGGCAAAGATAAAGTCCCCAAAATCAGACCACATTTGGATAAAACAGATTGATCTCCCCAATAACTACTCTGTACAATCGCTTGTTTTGCTGCATAAAGTGACCATTTAAAAGTATCATCTAAACTTTCTACAAAATCTGATGGTAGATTATATTCACTAGCATCAAATTGAAAGTTGCGGATAAATCCTCCTTTTAGAGAATAAATTGTTTCTGGTTGTCCTTTGACTGAATTATAAAAATTCATGGGATCTACTCCCATTTCTTCGACAGTCACAAATGATGTTGAATCTTTTTGCTCAGTCAGATTCTGCCAAAACTGTTGAGGATTGTTAGCATCGGGGAAAAGGCATGATAATCCGATAATGGCTATTTTTTCCACTGCGAAAATCCTTATAAGCTAGTGGTAATTGATTAAAGTAGCAAATCAGTAACTTGAAAATCTGAATGTAGAGAAGTAATTATTTACGCCTGATAAGTTGCATGGGTACAATAACCGCCTTGGCTCCTTGAATGCGTAAGTATATTTCTCCTTGGCGATTATGAACAATGAAGTCGGCATTTACGCTACTTTCTGTTTTCCCTTTAATTTCACAAGAAACGTAAAAAGTTTCATTACATGGCATCGCTGCAAACTGTTCTGATAATGTCAACTGTCCAGGTAAACAAACTGCCTGATGAAAATGATTTAACCAAATCCATAAAGATTGCGTGCTTAAGTCAGTTGTATAAGGATTGCACCATCTAACAGGAAACTGTCCTTGTTGTTTATCTGTGATTTTTCTCCAAAAGCACTCGACAGTAATTTTTTGGGGGTTAATATTTAAAACTCTGGTAATTTGTTGAAATGCTAGTCCATGAAATAAGGATGAATCGCCGTTTTGATAAAAATCTTGACCAATCGTCGTGATGATATTATCTTCTGTGAAATTCGCTGATTCATAAATGGGAGGTTTTGGTATTTCTCGCACTAGTTTGATCAGCGATTTAAAATGGAAATGAGTTTTTCCAGTGGGAGTTTGACTCAGGATGGTAGTTTGAAATTCAATAGACTCCGAAGCAATTTTAGAAACTTCTTGTAAGTCTAGAATATATTCTTCGGCAAGAGTTTCATTAAAAGGTATTCCCTTCAAAATTTTGAAATCTTGACACTTCAAAAATCTATAACCTGGATAACGTTCTTCACAAACATTAATCATCCAAGACATAGCACAAGTCGCAGGTAATACTGGTGAATCAGCAATTACATGATCAAGTAAAAATGGATTTTCTTCCAGTGTCATCCGGCGACGAATTTGATAGCTTCTCAGTTCTAAATCAAAGTTGACAGGAGGTGGATTCATGGGATTGCCAATGACTACTTGTGTAGTTGCATCCGCAGCTGAACGCAGTTCATTTACTAGCATTTGTGTCCCACCTTCCACAGGAATAATCTTAATTCCCCGTTCAGTAAAAGCTTTTTTGAGTTCCGATGTCATCATCCCACTATCCCACGCTCCCCAATTGATCGCGACTACATGACATTGAGGATTGTATTGCTTAATTAAATGGGCTGATTTATTGAGAATTTCATTAGCGATCGCATAATCAGATTGTCCAATATTTCCATAGAAACCTGTTACCGAAGAAAACAAAACTAAATGCTGAATTTGATTAATATTGACGCAAGATAAGAGATTTTCCAACCCCTGCACTTTGGCATTATAAACTTTTTCAAAATCCTGTTCTGTTTTCTTTTCAATTAATTTGTCAGCTAAATTACCAGCACCGTGGATAATTCCCGTAATTGAACCTGTACGCTTGACAGCAGCAACAAGTTTTTCTTTTAAAGTTAACTGATCTGTAACATCAACCCTAATATATTCAGCCTGTGCGCCTGTTTGGTGAATCGCCGCTAGAGTTTTTTTGATTTCCCGACTAGCAGCAATTTGGTGATATATCTTCTGCACACTCATCGGTGTAGGTTTCTCACCTTGAGCCAGCAGATTCTCCATGATGCGTTTTTTTAATGCCGATTCTTCTAAACAATCATCAGCAAAATCTGGCTCGGTTTCTAAAACTTCTGAACGACCAAGCAGAATAAACTTACAAGGTTGGTGTTGTGCCAATTTGATGGTGCATTCTGCCGTAATGCCTTTAGCACCACCACTGACAACAAAAACTGAGGAGGGACTAAGTTGGGCTGTTTGTGTCATAAAGCCTCTAGAATATCTGCATAAATCAAGTTAATTGTTTACTCTGTTTCTCTGCGGTTATAAAAAATTTTCAACGAACCGCAGAGGCGCAGAGAACACAGAGAGAAAGATAGAGATGAAATGAGGTGATTAATCGGCGATGAGAGTGACTCGTCCTTGTGAACTGTAGGCAACTTCACTAATGTAAAGATTCGGGTCGTGAAGTTCAGCAATAATGTATGGTATTGATTGCTGGGCATCAAGAGTGGGGCTTAAATCGATCGCGCGAGTAAATACTTGAGGCCATTCCCATCTCAGACTCTTAGTTAAGCCAAATAAACCAGCGCCAATCGCTCCAAAGTTGACTTGATGCTCTAATCCAAAGGCTCCATCGAGATGAGCAACTGTACAGAAGCAACTACGTCCAGAATGTGCGGCCTCGTTTAACGATTGTTTGAGATGTTTTGCCATCAAAAACACATGCTTGACGATCGCCTTTTCTGCTTTGAGATAAGAAATTTTACCAGAGTGATGTGCTGCAAAGACAGGATGTAAATGAATGAAAGCACCAATCTTGCCGAAATTAGTAGCGATCGCTTGCAGTTTTTGTTGGAGATGTTCTTCACTCAAATCTGCTAAACTGACGTGAG
>JBBSOP010000403.1:0-5032 GCA_038259655.1 Chroococcales cyanobacterium | reverse complement strand
TTTTATCCTTCACCGATCTTTGTTGCCACCCAAGTTTGTTGTGCTTTTTTTTTTGTTTTTTTTTTTGCATTTTTTTGTTCTTGTGCAAATCGGGATTATAATATTGCCCCCCTGGACGCACTACGAACCGTTTTTGTTATGATCCTCAACCAGAGATGATATCACGACCAACGAAACCGGGTTTTTACCTAATCTCTGGGTGACAACGCCTCTTTTCGTGAAAAACCCGGTTTCTGACCACCCGTGCGTCCAGGACTACATTAGTTATTTGCCGCAAATTGCGATCGTTTAATTGGGCAGGAATTAATCATGGGATACACTACAGCTTTTGACGGAATATTTCATTTAAACCAGCGGTTATTGGACAGTGAAACTCTTTACTTATTAGAGTTTTCTCGGACTAGACGGATGAAGCGAAATCCTGCAATTTTGCAAGATGTTTCCGATGCGGCGAGAACAGCGGTGGGTTTGCCTGTGGGCGAAGAAGGCTGCTATTTTGTCAATGAAAAGTGGGATGAAGAGTCGGAATTGTCGATCGTAGATTACAACCACCCGCCGAAGACTCAGCCGGGATTGTGGTGTCAGTGGATTCCGACTGCTGACGGCGGGGGGATTCAGTGGAATGGCATGGAAAAGTTTTATGATTATGTGGAATGGTTGCAGTATCTCATCAACAATTTTATCGAACCTTGGGGTTATGTTTTGAGAGGCGAGGTGAATTGGCAAGGGGAAAGGGAGGAAGATGTGGGTATGATTTTGGTTGAGAATAATCTGATTATTTCGCCGGAGGGTGCACAGGAATTGTTGAGGTATGCGGTGTCGCCGGTATCTGTGCCAAAGGTGGTTTGGGATTGTTTGCAAGCGGTGGAAGCGACGGGAGTTCCTCTGACGGGTTGGTATGAATTAGTCGATCGGGCTGTGGAGTTGGGACACGGGGAAGCGGCGCTGTGGGTTAAGCCTAATATTGAGAAGTATCTCGATGGTTTGAATCGGGGTTTTGAGTTTGAGGGGAAGGTAATTAAAATCACAGATATGATGGAATGAGCGGTTGTTTTGATTGCGGATAATCCGGTTATAATTGTGAACACGATCGCACGAGGATGTAGTATGACGGCATCAACAGAAATTCGCGAAGAAGTAGTTGAGAGTAAGCCACAGCGTTATTACTCTCCTGAAGAGTATTTAAAGCTGGAAGAAGCGGCAGAATTTAGAAGTGAATACCACGATGGCCAGATAATTCCTATGACAGGCGGCACACCAAATCACAATCAGATCGCCCTAAATTTGGGCGGGGCAATAAATTTTTCTACGATAGGAAAACCCTACCGAGTAAATGTAAACGATTTGCGTTTATGGATACCATCGAAGCGGGTTTATACTTATCCTGATGTGATGCTTGTTGCGGGTAAGTTGGAGTTTCTTGAGGGTAGAAAAGATACGATTACTAATGCGGTGATGGTGGCTGAGGTTTTATCGAAATCTACAGCGAATTACGATCGTGGTGACAAATTTAAACTTTTTCGCACGATTCCTACATTCAGGGAGTATATTTTGATCGATCAGTACGAGATGCACGTCGAACAGTTTTGCAAGACGGATGATAATAAGTGGGTTTTGTCTGAGTATGATGGTGCTGATGCGGTTCTGGTGTTGAGTTCGGTGCAGTTTGAGATGCCTTTGGGCGAAATGTACGATCGTGTGGATTTTGAGTCTGAGGAGTGATCGGCCTTAAACAACATAATTAAGTAAAATCGAATTAAGCGAGTAAATTAAATCGTAAAAATCGAGGAAAACCTAATGATTGCCAGCAAAAATTATCCTGACGTTTCAGTTAAAGACTATTTAGAAGGTGAACTGGTAAGTCCCATCAAGCATGAATACAGAAACGGACAAATCTATGCAATGGCAGGGGCAAGTAATCCCCACGTTTTGATTTGTCTAAATTTGGCAACTCTGCTGAGAAACCATCTGCGCGGGACTGGTTGCCTCGTTTTCATGGCCGATACAAAAGTAAGATTTGAGACAATTAATACTTTTTATTATCCCGATCTAGCTGTATCTTGTGATGAACGAGATACTACTTCTGTTGCCGATTTTATCTGCTATCCTTCGCTAATTGTGGAAGTTCTATCTCCAACAACTGAGGCCTTTGACAGAGGAGATAAATTTGCTGATTATCGATCGCTATCAACTATACAAGAATATGTATTAATCGGTCAACAACGGATGAATGTAGATTGCTACCGTCGCGATGTGGAAGGACGTTGGGTTTTTTCTTCCTACAGTGAGGGGGAATCTCTAGAGTTGGCTAGTATGAATTTTCATTGTTCAATCTCTGCTTTGTATGAGGATGTTCCTGGATTGAATTAATCGGTTTTGGTAAAATTAGGGCGATCCGGAGGAGAATCAGCTATTATGTGTATGTGTATCGATCGGGTTAAATGCAGGAACTTTCGGGGGCTGGCGGGAATTGGCGGGTTATTGATCAGATAGTTGACGCCAATGTTGTGCAGCAACAAGACAATTTATCTTGCGGGTCTGCTTGCGGTGAAATGTTGCTAAGAAGTCGGGGGGTAAATGATATCGATCGGTATGCGATCGCTGCTGAAAGTGGAGTACCTGTAAGTCCGCAAGTTTTGGCTAGCGTACTCAATGCACTTAATTCCACGTCTTCCGATCGCTGGGTAGGAGCTCCTCTTAGTATTCCCGGGGCATCTAACATTCAACTCATTGAGGTTCTCAATACTACAGGGTCATGGGCAGCAATGCTGTGGGAATATGAGAAAACCATCGGTCACATGATAATTGTTGATGGGTTTGATGATGAAGAAAGGATATTGATTCGCGATCCTTGGGCTAGCACTTCATATAAAATGGATATAGAGGAGTTTCTGGATTACTGGACTCTGTTTGCCGTTGACCGGGCGGGATAATGAACGTAATAATTTTGGCTATTGAATCAGGAAAGGAAGCTGACTCACTCGACGTTTTACTATCGATCGGGGAAGAGAAAAAATCGTTTAGGTTTATCAGGGAGTTTGACCTGATTGGCGGTCATAAAATTCAGATTGTTAAACATGAGGATAAGTTTTGGGAAACTTTTAAGTTTAATCAGCATATTGTTTTTAAGGTGACTGAGTTGGTTTTGGGGAAATACGGAGGAGAAGTCTTGGAACTGCCAGCAGAGTTGGGAAAGTTTGGCACGAAGGCAGAGGCTATCGCACTTCAAAAACCTGTTCGCCATCCGTCAGAGAGTGCGGTGAACAGGTGAGGGGAGGGAAAGGGCGATCGCAATTATTAGCGTGTTATATACTGTAGCTTCACGGAGCAGACATAGTTAGAGTATAATCGGTTTCTTTAGCTTTTAACCGCACAACAACAATGTAATTACCTGCTCCCAACTCTTCTTTTTTAATTAGTCCTGGCTTTGAGTTAGAAGCAGATGTATATCCATAATTATCTCCAATTACTCCGCCTTTGCCTGAGTATAAATACATTTCTACTTCGCTACTCACACCATCTAAAGATAGACTAATGCTGCTAGGATTGCCTAGTTGGAAACCGTAAAATTGCTCTCGTTTTTTTAAACTAACACTGCCATTTTTGGGAATAGTCGTTTGATCCAAAGAACCAACATTGTCAACTTGACTTGTATCGTTAACAATTTGAAGTGAGTATTTGGTGTCTCTAGCTTTTAATTTCACAACAATAATATAGCTGCCCTCCTTTAATTGTTTTTTAATAATTGCCGATTGAGACTTATAAGCAGAGGTATATCCATAATTATCTTCAATTACTCCTGTGCCATTTTTATCAGAATATAGATACATTTCTACTGCGCTATTCACATCATCTAAAAACAGGCTTATATTACTAGGATTACCTATATTAAAACGGTAACGTATCTCTCGATTAGTAGAGCTAAGATTACCAATGAAAGGGCAAAAACCCTCCAAAAAACCAAGGTTGACGGTATTACCATTTTGCTCTTCTTTGCAGGGATTCTGGTCAGCAGGAATTTGTACAGGGGAAGGAGATAGTGATGTTGTCGGTGAAGTTTGCTTTGTAGGGAAAGGATTGAGCTTAGGTGACAGAGAAGACTCAGGATTTGGTTTAGTAGAAGGAGGAGGTGTTGTTTCTCTTGGAAGTTGAAAACGAAGTGGTGAAGCTAATATTACCAGTGCGATAATTGCTAATATGACCAGACTAAATAAACCAATTACTACTTGCCCCATCTCTTCATCACTACCTTTTTGGCTTGTTTTACTATCAGGAGGATTCAGTCAGCCGAAATATTGGTTCCCATAAATATTATTTGAAGCTCCTTCTCCCTGAGCCAAGTTTACTGACCTATCGATCGTATTTATAAAAGTTTGACTGTTTGACGGGTGAGATTCAAGGGCTTTTGCCGAAGCTTTAATAGCTTCAGCAATTTTTGAATTTGCGTTTACTGCTGCATTTACTTCCTGGACTGCTTTAGCAACTACGTTGTCTTTCATAACAGCGTCTAAGTCAGACACAGCCCGATGGTAATCTAATGGCTGCTGTTGGGATAGTTCTATAGCATTTGCTGTACTAGGTAACTTTATCTTAAGCAGTGATAGCAAATTACCAGCTTTCTCAAGGACTTTCTCGCTCAGATCTTCAGTAATTTTGTCAGTTACTTTTGTGAATACAAGAGTTGCGATTGCGGCGGCTGTCAAGCTTATAGGTTCCATCTAAAATTCCTCAAATTGGCTGAATAAAAGTTTATTTTTTCGCTGACAGAGACAGCAATTACAGTAAAAGTTACTAAATAACTCTCTGCGTTAACACCATTTAAAGGCTGCAAGTTATAACTGCTTTTGTAAAACTATACCAAATCCACATCAACCTTGAAAGGTCAAATAGTAGTACAAAAGTAATGTAAAAGTAACATTAAAGTAATAGCGGAGTCGATCGCTCTTCTGACGCGAATCTTTACCTGTTGCGGTATAATCTAGTCTTGGAGAGGTTTTAGCTGTGAAGGGACTTTAACCCATGACCGTTGACG